>JAEDOE010000036.1 GCA_016302095.1 Anaerovibrio sp.
CTTGGACACGGAGCCTGCCGCCTTGCCACCATGGGACTCAATCAGTGCCTTGGCCTCATTGCGGCTGAGAGTTGGCAGGGTACCTGTCACCACCACCGTCTTGCCGGCCAGCCTGTCATCCACAATACCGCTGTCCTTCAGCTCCATGTTGACACCTGATTCCTTCAGCCGCCTGATGATGTCCACATTCACAGGATCCCGGAAATACTCATATATCGCCCTGCTGCTGATCTCGCCGATATCATTGACTTCCCGGACAGCCTCCGCATCAGCCTCCGCCAGCCTGTCCACGGAATGGAAATGCAGCATCAGCTCCCGGGCAGCAGCCTTGCCAATGCCGGAAATGCCAAAGCCTGCCACCAGCCGCTGGGGCTCGTTGGCCTTTGCCTTTTCGATAGCTTCCAGCACCTTGTCAGTATTTTTTTCCTTGCCAATCAGCCCCGCTGCGATCATGGCCTCCCGATGCCGGGACAGCACAAAGATATCCGCCACATCCTTCACCAGCCCGGCTTCAATCAGTGCATGAATATTCTGCTCTCCCATGCCCTTGATATCCATGGCATCCCTGCCCACAAAATTAATCAGATGATTCTCCAGCTGTGCCGGGCAGGATGGATTGGTGCACCTGATATCCGCCATGCTTTCCTCCCGGACAGCCTTATGGCCGCATACAGGACAGGTATCACCAATTAAAAATGGCTCAGTGCCCTCAGGCCGCAGATCATGATTTACGGAGCGCACCTTGGGAATGATTTCCCCGGACTTGAACACGCGGATGGTATCCCCAATCCTGATATCCAGCTCATCAATAAAATCCTGATTGTGCAGGGTTGCCCGCTCTACCTTGGTACCGCAAAGCTGCACCGGCTCAAAAACAGCCGTCGGGGTGATGCGGCCTGTGCGCCCTACGGAAAGCTCAATATCCAAAAGGCGGGTTTCCTTTTCCTCCGGCGGATACTTGTAAGCCACCGCCCACTTGGGCACCTTGGAAGTCTGCCCCAGCTGCTCCCGCTGGGCAAAATCATTGACCTTTACCACGGCACCATCAATATCATAAGGCAGGCTGCCCCGGGAGGCCCCGATTTCATCAATAGCCGCCATGACCTCCTCAGCAGTACGGCAAACCTTGTAGTTGTGAATGACCTTCATGCCCTGTTTTTTCATGAAATCATAGGCTTCCGTATGGCTGGCAAACTCCCTGCCCTCAGCTGCCTGCAAATTGAACACGAACATGGACAGCTGCCTTTCCTTGGTAATGCGGCTGTCCAGCTGCCTGAGGGTACCGGCAGCACAATTCCGGGGATTGGCAAAAAGCTTCAGCCCCAAAAGCTCCTGACGGTCATTTACCTTGGCAAATGCCTCCCGGCTCATGTACACCTCGCCCCGCACCTCAAAGTACGGCAGGCTGTCCTTCAGCTTCTGCTTTATATCCTTGATGACACGGGCATTTTCCGTCACATCCTCCCCCTGAATTACCCCGTCCCCCCGGGTAATAGCCTGGGTGAGCAGGCCATCGCGGTAGCGAAGGGCCAGGGAAAGGCCGTCAATTTTTTCCTCCACCACAAACTCCGGCTCATCCAGTGCCTCAATAGCGGAGTTCACAAAATCCGCCACCTCTGCCTTGGAAAAAACATCCTGCAAGGAAAGCATAGGCACATCATGCTGCACCAGCACCCCTGCCTCACGCCTTGCCGTGCCGCCCACCTGCTGGGTAGGAGAAGTCTTGGTAATCAGCTCAGGGTATGCCCCCTCCAGGGATTTCAGCCGCTGCATCAGCAGATCATACTCATAATCACTGATTTCAGGACTGTCATTGTCATAATAGCATTTATTATGATGGCGGATTTCCTTCCGCAGCCTGTTCAGCTCCTTTTTGACCTCCGCTATATCCATCTCGTTTACGTTTACGTTTACATTTACATTGGCACTTTCACTTGCGTTCACGTTTGCCTTTGCCTTTACATTCACATCTGTAGCCATACACTTACACCTTCTTCAATGGCGCATACTTCTGCATCAGCTTTTTCAGCCCGATGCCCGGAAAATTAATCTGTATCTCCCTTTCCTCCCCGGAGCCGGAGACACCCACCACAGTTCCCGTTCCCCACTTGCTGTGGGCTGCCTTGTCACCTGTTTTCCACTGGATGCTCATATCAGGGCGTGCCAGGGATTTGGTGCCCATCTGCACCCCCTTGGCAATGGCAGGATTGATGCTGCGCACTGCCGACAGAGCTTCCAACCCCGACATTGGCTGTCCCTTGGCAGCTGCCGGACGGCTCGCACTGCTGGAAAAATGCGGAGCAAAGCTGCCAGCAGAAGCCATGCCCCCGGCAGGCCTCTGCTGTTCTATCGTACCTGCCTGAGGGGAATTCTTTGCCGTAAAACCTCCTGCATTGCGGCTATAGCCACCGTAGCCGAAACTGCCCCCAAACCGCTTGCCCCCATAGCTGCTGCCATTGCCATGGCTGCCATAACCATTGCTGCCACTGCCGTAGCCATCATAATCATGATAGCCCCCGAAGCCACCCTCGTCCTCAAGCCGCCTGCGGCGGAAGGCCAATTCTTCCTTCAATTCCCCAGGAATTTCCTCCAAAAAACGTGATGGCTCATACACATTGGTATGTCCATAGATGGTACGCATACCGGCATAGGTCATGTACAGCTTCCGCTGGGCACGGGTGATGCCCACATAGCAGGTACGCCTTTCTTCCTCCATCTGCTCCGGCTCCATCAGGGTACGGGCATGAGGGAACATCCCCTCCTCCATACCTGCCATGAATACCACAGGAAACTCCAGTCCCTTGGCAGCATGGAGCGTCATCAGGGTAACCCGTTCCTCCTCCAGGTCGGACTCATCAATATCGGAAAGCAGCGCCATCTTGCTCAGGAAATTCTCCAGATTCGGTTCTTCTTCCTCCTCCTTCTCAAACTCCCTGGCAACGCCTATAAATTCATGCAGGTTCTCAATGCGGGACTCATTCTCGATTTTCTTCTCCGCCTTGTCATTTTTCAGGGCTTCCTCATAGCCGGTCTTCTCCATGACCTCCTCAATCAGGTCGGACACCGCCAGCTTGTCCATGCGCTCCATCAGCTCCAGCAGCAGCAGGGCAAACTGCTTCAAAGGGTTGCGGCTTCGGGCTGTAAGGCCCGGCACAGCAGCCAGCAGTTCCTCATTGGCGATTACCTCGAACAGGCTTAAATCATTTTCCACGGCATAAACCGTCAGCTTATCCACCGAGGCGGCACCGATACCCCGCTTAGGCACGTTGATGATGCGCATCAGGCTGACAGTATCCATAGGATTGAACATAACCCGGAGATAGGCCACAATATCCTTGATTTCCATGCGGTCATAGAATTTCAGCCCCCCTACCATGGTATAAGGCAGTCCTACACGCATAAAGGCATCTTCCAGCACCCGGGACTGGGCATTGGTGCGGTACAAAATCGCCATATCACCATAAGACGCCTTGTAAATATCATGCTGCTTGCTGATAGTATCCGTGATGAACCGGGCCTCATCCCGCTCATCCGAAGCAAGATAGGTGGTAATCTTGTCCCCCTGGGCATTATCCGTCCACAGGCGTTTCTTCTTGCGATGAGAGTTGTGGTCAATTACCGCATTGGCAGCCGCCAGGATATTCTTGGTGGAGCGATAATTCTGCTCCAGCATGATGGTACGGGCATCAGGATAGTCCTTCTCAAAGTTCAGGATATTGGTAATATCCGCACCGCGCCAGCCGTAGATGGACTGATCCGCATCACCCACCACGCAGAGATTACGGTAGCCCCCTGCCAGCAGGGTAGTCAGCTGATACTGTGCCCCGTTGGTATCCTGATACTCATCCACCAGAATGTACTTGAAGCGCCTCTGATAGCGGCTGCGGATTTCCTCATTTTCCGACAGCAGCGACACCGTCACCAGCAGCAAATCATCAAAGTCAAGGGCATTGTTCTCCCGGAGCATTGCCTGATATTTCTTGTATACCTCGGCAACCTTTTTCTGAAAAAAATCACTTGCCTGCGCCTCAAATGCCAGAGGCCCCAGCATCTGGTTCTTGGCATTGGAAATAGCATTGCGTATAGCTCCCGGATTGTACTGCTTATCGTCCAGATTCAGTTCCTTGATGACCTTCTTGACCACCGTCTGAGTATCACCGGTATCATAGATGACAAAATTGCTCTTGTACATGCCAGTGGCCTCAATCTCCCGGCGCAAAAAACGGGCGCAAAAGGAATGAAAGGTACTGAGCCAGATTTCCTTGGCATAAGGGCCAATCATGTTCTCCACACGCTCCCGCATCTCAGCTGCCGCCTTGTTGGTAAAGGTGATGGCCAGAATACTGTAGGGGGCAACGCCATGCTCCAACAGGTTGGCAATCCTGTGGGTAAGCACCCTGGTCTTGCCTGAACCGGCACCTGCCATAATCAAAAGAGGGCCTTCAAGGCATGCCACCGCTTCCCTCTGGTCATCATTCAATCCGCTAAAAATATCCAAGCCGCTTCATCCTCCCGCTCTCGGTCACTCCCTGACCGCCTCAATACAAACCGTTCAGCTTATGATTGCCCTGTGGCATAACTAACACAAAAGGGCTGGCATTAGCCATAAGCAACCTCTGCCAGCCCATTATCACAACTAAACTCTTACAGCTCTAAACTTTAAGCTCTAACATCTAAGCTTTAACATCCAAGCTCTGACTTATTACAGACCTATTACAGCTTTGCAGCAGCCTCAGTCAGCTGCGGTACAATCTGCTTCTTGCGGGACATAACCCCCGGCAGATAAACAGAATCACCATTAAGCTCCTTGCCAAAGGCGTCAGCAATCAGCTGCTTCGGCTCGCCCACAAATACCAGCTCCGTGGACTCCTCCATGATATCGGTAACCATCAGCAGAGCCAGGTCATAGCCCTCTGCCTTGCACAGCTCATTCATGGCAGCAGTCAGCTCTGCCTTCTTTGCCAGGATATCGGCGGTGTCCATTACGGAAATCTGGCTGACGATAGCCTTGTAGCTGCCAAATGAGAACGGCTTGGAGTCAGTTTTAGCAATCTGGGCAGGAGTCAGGTCACCCAGGTCGGCACCTGCCTTCAGCATAGCCATGCCGTACTCCTTCAGATCAACACCGGCAATACCTGCCAGCTTTTCAGCGGCATCCTTGTCCTGCTGGGTGCAGGTCGGAGACTTAAAGAGAACAGTATCAGAAACAATAGCGGACAGCAGCAGGCCTGCAATCTCCTTCGGCATTTCCACGCCCTGGCAGGCAAACATCTTGGTAACGATGGTGGCAGTACAGCCAACAGGCTCAATGTGCACGAAAATCGGGTTGGCAGTATTGATGCCCCCCAGGCGGTGATGGTCAACAATCTCCTGCAGTTCAGCAGCTGCCATGCCGTCCACTGCCTGACCTTCCTCATTGTGATCAACCAAAATAATAGGCTGCTTTTCCTCTACGGACTGCACCAGCTCCGGTGCCTCCACCTTGAAGTAATCCAGGGCATACTGAGTCTCCTTGTTCACCTCACCGGCACGGATTGCCACAGCATCCACCCCCAGGCCCCGCTTCAGGGCAGCATAGCCCAGTGCGGAGCAGATAGAATCAGTATCAGGATTTTTATGACCGGTAACAAATACTTTACTCAAAACAATTTCCTCCTAAAAATATGCATTATTTATCATAATTCATCAATCATCTAAATTTGCCATAATCGCCTGCGCCAATCAGCAGCGGCATTAACAGCGGATTTACCAAGCATCAGCTTCTGGTGCCTGGCCCTTCCTGCAAGAGATTGGCATAATCCAGCTGCCGCATCGCCTCATAGGCCACAATCGCCGCCGCATTGGACAGGTTCAGGGAACGGGCTCCCTCAATCATGGGAATACGGATGCAGTGCTCCCAGTTTGCCTTCAGGATATCCTCCGGGATACCGGCTGTCTCCTTGCCAAATACCAGCATATCATCCCTGCCAAACTGCGCCTCGGAATGAGCCCTTGGTGCCTTGGTGGAGCAATAATGGAATTTGTGCTCAGGATACATGGCCTTTACCTCGGCAAAATTTTCGTGAACATGCACCTTCACCAGATGCCAATAATCCAGCCCGGCCCGCTTCAGATGCTTGTCATCAATGGAAAACCCCAGGGGCTTCACCAGATGCAGCTCTATGCCCGTAGCGGCGCACAGGCGGGCAATATTGCCGGTATTGCCGGGAATTTCCGGCTCAATCAATACGATGTGCATTTCCTGTCACCTGCAGCCCATCAATCGCAGTCAGCAGTAACTACCGCACCCTTGGAAGCGGAAGTGGTCAGCTTGGCATAACGGGACAGGTAGCCGGTCTTGATCTTCGGCTCAGGCTTTACCCAGGCAGCCTTGCGCTTGGCCAGCTCCTCATCGCTGACACGCAGCTCCAGCTTGCGGTTCGGGATATCGATGTCGATGATGTCCCCATCCTCAATCAGGGCAATCGGGCCGCCAGCCATTGCCTCAGGGGAAACATGGCCGATGCAGGCACCGCGGCTGGCACCGGAGAAACGGCCATCAGTAATCAGGCCTACCTTCAGGCCACGGCCGGAAATAACGGCAGTTGGATTCAGCATCTCCTGCATGCCAGGGCCGCCCTTAGGGCCTTCGTAGCGGATAACAACTACATCACCCTCCACAATCTGCCCCTCCATGATGGCATTCACAGCAGACTCCTCAGAGCTGAAGCACTTGGCCTTGCCGGAGTAAACCAGCATATCCTCTGCCACGGCGGAAGCCTTGACTACAGCATTCTCAGGGCAGAGATTGCCGGACAGGATGGCGAGACCGCCCTCCTTGCGATATGGATCCTCAACAGTCCTGATCACATCAGGGCGGAGCGTCCTGGCATTGGCAATCTTTTCCTCTACTGTGCCCACAACAGTCATGGCATCAGTATGGATGATGCCCTTCTTGGACAGCTCCTTCATGACGGCATTGATGCCGCCAGCCTCGTTCAAATCAATCATGTGATGGGCGCCTGCCGGGCTCAGCTTGGCAATATAAGGAGTGCGGCGGCTGATTTCATCAAACTTGGCAGCCGGCAGCTCAATACCTGCCTCATGGGCAATAGCAGTCAGATGCAGTACAGTATTGGTGGAGCCGCCAATACCCATATCCACAGTGATAGCATTCTCAAATGCCTTTTCAGTCAGAATATCCCGTGGCTTAATATCCTTCTCAATCAGGTTCATGATAACATGTCCAGCGCGCTTTGCCAGCTGACGGCGGGCACCGGTATAGGCGGCAGGAATGGTGCCGTTGCCAGGCAGTCCCATGCCAAGAGCCTCAGTCAGGCAGTTCATGGTATTGGCAGTAAAGAGGCCTGCGCAGGAACCGCAGCCTGGGCAGGCAGCAGCCTCGATAGCAGTCATATCCGCCTCGGAAATCTTGCCTGCGGCAAACTCACCGGCAGCCTCAAAGGACTGGCTTACGCTGATGTCACGGCCATTGTAACGGCCAGGCAGCATCGGGCCGCCGCTGACAACTACGCAAGGAATATTCAGCCTTGCAGCTGCCATCAGCATGCCGGGCACAACCTTGTCACAGTTAGGAATCAGCACCAGGCCGTCAAAGCCGGTAGCAGTAGCTACAGCCTCGATAGAGTCAGCTATCAGCTCGCGGCTGGCAAGGGAAAACTTCATGCCGGTATGCCCCATGGCAATGCCGTCACACACGCCGATAGCCGGGAACTCCATCGGCGTACCACCGGCAGCGGCAACTCCCAGCTTGGCAGCCTCAGTTATCTCCCGCAGGTGAATATGACCAGGAATAACCTCGTTGAAGGAATTGCAGATACCGATTAACGGCTTCTTCAAATCCTCCGGTCCAAAGCCCATAGCATTAAACAAGGAACGATGGGCACACCGTGTTGCGCCCTTCTTTACAACATCAGACTTCATTACACAACTCTCCTAAAATAAAATTAGCAATTTTAGCTTCATATATTTTGTATACTTCAGTTTCATATTATTTTACACCAAAATCACCGTCATGCCAATAAGGAAAACGAAAATTTGTTTAAAATCACTCCCCTGCTGGCAAAATGCAGCATAGGCAAGGCGGAAAGATTGCACAGCAAAAAAGCCCCGGCATTCCGCCGAGGCAATATCATCAAATGGTGGCTGCGAAGAGACTTGAACTCCTGACACTCCGGGTATGAACCGAATGCTCTAGCCAGCTGAGCTACGCAGCCATATAATGGAGCTGATAACCAGAGTTGAACTGGTGACCTCATCCTTACCAAGGATGCGCTCTACCTACTGAGCTATATCAGCATATTAACAATAACATCATCTATATCAAACAGCAAATACCATTTGGTTGCGGGAAGAGGACTCGAACCTCTGACCTTCGGGTTATGAGCCCGACGAGCTACCTGCTGCTCCATCCCGCGATGTAAATAATGCCTGCACTCTCACAAGCACCAACAATTTGATATTATATCAGCATGCTACGCATTTGTCAAATAAAAATAGAGGCTGCCGACTATTTTTTTTAGTGCGGCAGCCCTTTTTTGCAATAATCTTCAATTATAGCGGTTTTGCTATGGTAGCCAATTCATCTGTGGAATAGCATCCTGATGATTTTAAGGCATCCATAGTTACAATACCATTAGCGAGTAACTCACGTATTGTGTTAATTCGACCACGAGCCTCGCCACGAGCTTCGCCACGAGCTTCGCCAGCTTCCAGCAGGGCTTCCCGTTCTTCTTTTTCGTTCCATTCAAAGCCAAACATATCAATTACCTCATAAACGAAATATCGTTTTTTATGTTGCTGTAAAAACTGCCTGCAAGGGTTGTA
>JAEDOE010000037.1 GCA_016302095.1 Anaerovibrio sp.
GTGCCCAGCCGCAATATGTCCTGCACTACAGGATTGACCTTTTTCCAGGGACGGGAAAGGTACTTTTTGATAATCCAGTCCAGGGTTTCCCCTGCCTTGACGGTGCCATAGACCAGCTCCGTCACGAACCGCCTGTCCATGTCTGACAGGCCTCCCTGCCTCAGCTCCTTTGCCAGTGCCACGTTGGCGTAGGCACCCTGCTGATGCACGGCATGAAGGATTTTTAATGCGGCTTCCCTTGCTTTATCCATTAGGTTATTTTCTCCTTATAATTTCTTCGATGGCCTGACGAAACTCCTTTAAGTCCACGTGGGTGTTGTAGCAGGGACCGTTGGGACGCAGGTTCAGGACTCCCACGGAGGGAATCGGGTATACATCCTGTATGCCGCTGGCCAGGTCACGCTCGCAGGCGATAGCCACTACCGCCTGGGGGCGGATTTTCATGACTGTCTGCCGGGCCAGGGTGCCCCCTGTCACCACGAAGAAATGAAAGCCCATTTCCTCTGCCATGGTCACCAAGGCACCGATATCGCACCTGCCACAACGCTTGCAATTGTTTGGATCACGGGTAATCTTGTGGGGACAGTCCGCCAGCTGCAGGCAGTGAGGCGTCACCACCAGCAGCCTGTCCGGGGGAACCTTCAGATGGCGGTTCCTGACTATCTGATTGCTTACCGCCACAAAGGAGCCCTCAATCCGCCGCCTGTCAATACCCAGCAGCTTCCCGGCACCTATCGCCACATAAAACAGCATGTTCATGAGCATATAGGTCTGACGGCTGAAAAATTTTGGCACAGGCCATCCCAGCACCCCTGCCAGCATGCTGAAATTGCCCAAGGCTAAAAGCCCTGCCACCATGCCCAGCAGCAAGCCGAAGCATAATGGCAGATATTCATTTATTTCCCAAAGCCCCGGATAGGAAACCTTCCACATAATCAGGAAAGCCATGGCTACCACGGCAAAACTGCCGCCCATCAGGCTGATAAAAAGCCGTTTCTTATTTGGAGCATTATTTTGTGTAACGCAATTCATAGTTTTTACCCAAGCTTTTTATGAAAAAACTGCACCGATTTCCACACCATGGCCCCGGACAAAATCCCCGGCACTCATGCGCTTCCTGCTTGGCGGCTGCAATTCCAGCACCTCCAGCAGCCCCTTGCCGGTAGCTACCTTGAAGCTGTTTTTGCCCAGCTCCGTCACCGTTCCCGGTGGCTGGCTGCAATCCCCCTCCGCTGCACGGGTGCGCCAGAATTTATAGTTTTTGCCCTCCAGCATGCCCCATGCCACAGGCCAGGAATTGAGCCCGCGAATCAGGTTGTGAATCTCTGTTGCCGTCTTCGTCCAGTCAATGTGCCCTGTTTCCTTGTTCAGCATCCCGGCATAGTTGGACAGGCTGTCATCCTGCTTCTCCGGCACAATAGTGCCTGCCGCCAAACCGTCTATAGTGTCAGACAGGAGCCTGCCCCCCATGTCCATCAGCTTGTCATGAAGCTCCTCCGTGGTCATGTCAGGGGTGATGGCTACCTTATCCTTCAGCAGCATATCGCCGGTGTCCAGCCCTGCATCCATCAGCATGGTGGTAACACCGGTCTCCTCCTCACCGTTGATGATGGACCAGTGAATCGGTGCCGCTCCCCTGTAACTTGGCAGCAGGGAGGCGTGGACATTGACACAGCCCAGCCTTGGGATGTCCAGAATCCGCTGGGACAGAATCTGCCCGAAAGCCACTACTACGATGAGGTCAGGCTGCATTTCCTCCAGCCTCGCCGTAAATTCCTCTGTCTTGATTTTTTCCGGCTGCAATACCGGCAAACCGTACTCAAGAGCCGCCTGCTTCACAGGAGAGGCCTGAAGGTTATGCCCCCTGCCCTTTGGCCGGTCCGGCTGGGTAATCACCGCCATAATATCTGTCTTTTCCTGCAAGACACGCAGGCAGGGTACGGCAAAATCCGGCGTACCCATGAAAATCGTTTTCAATCTATCCATATTGTATTTTATCTCCTTATATTGCCCCTTGGGGACTGCGCATGGCTGCTAATAGCTGCGCACAACTTCCCATAGCTGCTCATGGCTGCTTACTGCTGCTTTTTGTCCCCTTGCCTGATGCTCCTTGCCACATCAATGAACAGCACTCCCTGCAAGTGATCCAGCTCATGCTGGATGCAGCGTGCCAGAAGCCCGTCAGCCGTCAGCTTCTTCCGCTTGTTCCAGCGGTTGGTGTACTCCACCGTCACCTTGGCGGCACGCTCCACATCACCAAAGACATTTGGCACGCTGAGGCAGCCCTCCGAGTCGGTGGCACAGCCCTCCCGTGCCGTAATCACAGGATTGACAAGCTCCAAAAGCCCATGCTCATCCTGCACATCTATCACCACGCAGCGGATGGACTGGCCAATCTGGGGAGCCGCCAGCCCCACCCCGTCAGCCTTATACATGGTTTCCGCCATGCTATCCATAAGCTTTCTCAGCTTGCTATCCACCTTTGCAATCGGAACCGCAATCTGCTTCAGAACAGGATCCCCTGCTTTCACAATCTCCAGCACTGCCATTTATATCAACCTCCCAAAATTCTTCATAACTAATTAATTTTAGCATATTTACATACATATTGACAATTTTTCCCACAAAAAATGACAGATAGCCCTATTTCACACAGCAGGCTATATTTCCACACAGCAAAAGAGGCCGGGACATACATCCCGACCTCAATTTTATTTTTTATTCAGCCCGCAAGGCTCTTTTCAGAACCTTTCAGCGTCCTGTAGGACAACAGCAACTGACAGCTATTACTTGCCAGCCAGCTTCTTGTAGCCTGCCAGACGGTTCTGGGCATCCTTCTTGGTCTTCTCAAAGAGAGCCTCAGCTGCTTCAGGGAAGCTGCGCTTGAGGGAGGAATAACGAACCTCGCCCAGCAGGAACTCCTCGAACTTATCCCAATCCGGCTCCTTGGAATCCAGGGTGAAGGCAGGCTTCTCGCTGCCAACCAGAGCAGGGTTGTAGCGGAAGTTAGCCCAGTAGCCGCACTCAACAGCCCTCTTGGCCTCTTCCTGGCTCTTGCCCATGCCGATGCGGATGCCGTGGTTGATACATGGAGCATAAGCGATGATGAGGGATGGTCCCGGATAAGCCTCAGCCTCAGCAATAGCCTTGAGAGCCTGATTCTTGTCAGCACCCATATCAATCTGAGCTACATATACATAGCCGTAGGTCATAGCCATCATGCCCAGGTCCTTCTTCTTGGTCTTCTTGCCGGTTGCAGCAAACTGAGCAATAGCAGCAGTAGGAGTAGCCTTGGAAGCCTGGCCGCCGGTGTTGGAATATACCTCGGTATCAAATACGAATACGTTTACATCCTCGCCGGAAGCAAGTACATGGTCTACGCCGCCGTAGCCGATATCATAAGCCCAGCCGTCACCGCCGAAGATCCACTGGGAACGCTTAACCAGGAAGTCGCTGTTCTCAGCAATCTTGTTCAGCAGCTCATCGCCGTCCTTCTCGTTGGCCAGCAGCTCGGCAACAGCATCAGCACGCTGACGGGAACCCTCGCCTGCATCCTTGTTGTCGTACCACTCCTTGAGAGCTTCCTGCAATGCAGCGGAGCCCTTGCCGGCATCCAAAGCAGCCTTTACATCAGCAGCCAGGGCATTGCGGACAGCCTTTACGCCCAGGAACATGCCAAGGCCGAACTCGGCATTGTCCTCGAACAGGGAGTTAGCCCAGGCAGGGCCATGGCCCTGTGCATTCTTGGTATAAGGCATTGCCGGTGCGCTGGCACCCCAGATGGAGGAGCAGCCGGTAGCGTTGGCAATCATCATGCGGTCGCCAAAGAGCTGGGTGATGAGCTTTGCATACGGAGTCTCGCCGCAGCCTGCGCAGGCGCCGGAGAACTCAAGCAGAGGCTGCTCGAACTGGGAACCCTTTACAGTGTCCTTCTTCACAGGGTTTGCCTTCGGAGCAACCTTCTTAGGGTCTACGCCGTAGTCAAATACAGCCTGCTGTGCTTCCTGAGTAGCGATAGGCTTCATAACCAGAGCCTTCTCCTTGGCAGGGCAAACGTTAGCGCAGTTGCCGCAGCCGGAGCAGTCCAGAACGGATACAGCCATGGTGAAGTTCAAGCCCTTGGCACCGATAGCCGGCTTGGAAGCAAATGCTGCAGGAGCAGCATCCTTCTCTGCATCAGTAGTAAGAACAGGGCGGATAGCTGCATGAGGGCAGACAAATGCGCACTGGTTACACTGGATACACTTGGTAACATCCCACTCAGGCACGTTGATGGCGATGCCGCGCTTTTCATAAGCAGATGCACCGCTAGGGAAAGTACCATCAGCCAGGGACTCCAGATCCTTGACGGACAGCTTGTTGCCCTCCTGACGGTTGATAGGGTTCTGGATGTTCTTGATGTAATCAGGCAGGTCAGCTGCAGCTGCCTCAGCGGCATCCTCAGCATTTGCCCAATCAGCAGGAACCTCTACCTGATGCAGGGCATTGATACCTGCATCGATGGCACCGTGGTTCATATCTACGATGTTCTGGCCCTTCTTGCCATAGGAAGTAACTACAGCATCCTTCAGGTACTGAACAGCGGTATCAATAGGAATAATGTCAGCCAGCTTGAAGAATGCGGACTGCATTACCATGTTGAAGCGGCCGCCGAGGCCCAGCTCCTGGGCAATCTTGACAGCGTTTACAGTGTAGAACTTGATGTTGTTCTTGGCGATGTAACGCTTCATGGAAGCAGGCAGATGCTCGTTCAGCTCTGCATCAGTCCAGATGGTGTTCAGCAGGAAAGTGCCATTCTTCTTCAAGCCTGCCAGCAGGTCATACTTGTCAACATAGGACTGCTGGGAGCAGGAAATGAAGTTTGCGTTGTTAATCAGGTATGGAGAAGCAATCGGAGTCTCGCCAAATCTCAGATGGGACATGGTGATACCGCCGGACTTCTTGGAGTCATAAGCGAAATAAGCCTGAGCATAGAGCTTGGTCTTGTCGCCGATGATCTTGATAGCGGACTTGTTGGCGCCAACAGTACCGTCAGAGCCCAGGCCCCAGAACTTGCAGGCAGTAGTGCCGGCAGGAGTCAGGTCAACATCCTCAGGATACAGGGCCAGGGAAGTGCCGTTCAGGTCATCATCAATACCGATGGTGAAGCCGTTAGCAGGAACATCCTTCTTCAGCTCCTCATAGATGCCCAGTACCTGGTCAGGGTTTACATCCTTGCCGCCCAGGCCATAACGGCCGCCAACGATGATAGGATTCCTGTCAGTGCCATAGAAAGCAGTGCGGACATCCTGATACAGAGGCTCGCCCAGGGCACCTGGCTCCTTGGTGCGGTCCATAACGGCAATCTTGGTAACAGTGGAAGGAATAGCATTCAGGAAATGCTTTACAGAGAATGGACGGAACAGATGAACTGCAACCATACCAACCTTCTCGCCCTTGCCATTGAGGTAATCAACAGCCTCAACCAGAGTCTGGTTCAGGGAACCCATAGCGATAACTACGCGCTCTGCATCAGGTGCGCCATAGTAATCGAATACATGGTGCTCACGGCCGGTGATCTTGGCCAGGTCAGCCATAGCCTCCTCAACCAGGTCAGGCACAGCCTCATAATACTTATTTACAGTCTCGCGAGTCTGGAAATAAATATCATCGTTCTGGGCAGTACCGCGGATGCAAGGATGGTCAGGATTCAGGGCGTTGCGGCGGAACCTGTTCACAGCATCCCAGTCCAGAATCTTGCCCAGCTCATCATAAGGAATAACCTCAATCTTCTGGATTTCGTGGGAAGTACGGAAACCGTCAAAGAAGTTCAGGAAAGGAACGCGGCCCTTGATGGCAACCAGATGAGCAACAGCAGCCAAATCCATAACTTCCTGTACGGAAGACTCGCACAGCATAGCCATGCCGGTCTGGCGTGCAGCCATAACATCCTGATGATCGCCAAAAATGTTCAGGGAGCTGGTTGCCAAAGCACGAGCACTTACATGGAATACACCTGGAAGCAGCTCACCGGATACCTTGTACATGTTAGGAATCATCAACAGCATACCCTGGGATGCAGTATAGGTGGTGGTCAATGCACCAGCCTGCAGAGAACCGTGCACAGCACCAGCTGCACCAGCCTCGGACTCCATCTCAATGATGTTTACCTTCTGGCCGAACAGGTTCAGCTGACCTTTGGCTGCCATCTCGTCAACGTTCTCAGCCATAGGAGAAGAAGGTGTAATAGGATAGATAGCGGCTACATCAGTAAAAGCGTAGGATATATACGCAGCAGCAGCATTACCATCCATAGTTTTCATTTTCTTGCTCATGTTTTTATACTCCCCCTTGTGATTAGTACGCAGCCCATCTTTTGTCCAACCTTTAAAAAAAGACGAATTGATTGACGCAAACCGGCTTTTTCTGACTTGGTCAAAATTGGTACAACGTATAAAGTATACACAACCAACTTGAACCATGCACTTTTCCTTATATGAAATATGCACAATCCGTTTACATTATTATACAACCTGCGATAACTTTTGTAAATGGACATATCATTTTTGCAACCTTTACATTTATTTTGACAATTCGCTACAATTAGCAACAATTCACAATAATTGAATTTTGGCTGACAATACTTTAACAATTTTTCACTCTTTTCCCTTGCCAGTGAGTGTTCCTTACTATAAAATATATGAATATATGGACATATGCATATATTTTGCAATATATGCAAGATTATTTTTGGATTGTTTTAGGGGGAAATTTGTATGAAGAATTATCATATCGGCACCAAATGCGTTCAGGCAGGCTACACGCCAAAAAATGGCGAGCCACGGCAGGTGCCAATCATCCAGTCCACCACCTTCAAATACGATACCAGCGAGGAAATGGGCAAGCTCTTTGACCTGGAGGCCAGCGGCTATTTCTATACCCGGCTGCAGAATCCTACCAATGACTATGTCGCAGCCAAGATTGCCGCCCTGGAGGGAGGCTCCGCAGCCATGCTGACCTCCTCCGGCCAGGCAGCGAATTTCTTTGCCCTGTTCAACATCTGTGAGTGCGGCGACCACATCGTGGCATCATCTTCCATCTACGGCGGCACCTATAACCTGATTGCCGTTACCATGAAGAAGATGGGCATTGATGTAACATTCGTTTCCCCGGATGCGGATGAAGCGGAGCTGAATGCCGCTTTTCAGGACAATACCAAGGCCATGTTTGGGGAGACCATTGCCAATCCTGCCCTGACGGTGCTGGATATTGAGCTGTTTGCCAGGGTTGCCCATGCCCACAACGTGCCGCTGATTGTGGACAACACCTTCCCTACCCCGGTAAACTGCCGCCCGATTGAGTGGGGGGCGGATATCGTTACCCACTCCACCACCAAGTACATGGACGGCCACGGGGCTGCCGTAGGTGGCGCCATCGTTGATGCCGGACGCTTTGACTGGATGGCCCATGCCGACAAGTTCCCGGGCCTCTGCACCCCTGATGACAGCTATCACGGCATCATTTACGCAGAAAAATTTGGCAAGGAAGGTGCCTTTATCACTAAGTGCACCGTGCAGCTCATGCGTGACCTGGGCTCCATCCCGTCTCCAAACAGCGCCTTCCTTTTGAACCTGGGGCTGGAATCCCTGCATGTAAGGATGCCGAAGCATGTGGAAAACGGTCAGGCAGTGGCAGAGTTTTTGGAAGCACATCCAAAGGTTGCCTATGTGAATTACCCGGGGCTGGCTTCCAGCAAATATCATGAGCGTGCCAAGAAATACCTGCCAAAGGGCGGCTGCGGCGTGGTTTCCTTCGGCCTGAAAGGCGGCAGGGAAGCTGCCAGTGCTTTCATGAAGAACCTGAAGCTGGGCGCCATCGAAACCCATGTGGCAGATGCCCGCACCTGCTGCCTGAACCCTGCCACCTCCACCCATCGCCAGCTGACAGATGAGCAGCTCATCGAGGCAGGCGTACCGGCAGAGCTCATCCGCATCAGCCTGGGCATTGAGGACAAGGAGGACTTGATAGCCGATATTGCCAATGCATTGGACTCCATTGAGTAAAACGAAATAACAAACAATACAAAACAAAAATGGCGTGAACGCATATCTGCTGGTATGCGCCACGCCATTTTTTACTTTATTCAGAAACAGCACGCTCTGCAAATACTTCCTTAGCTAGAAATATCCCGTTCAGCACCCGTGGAAATCCTACATAGGGTATGCACTGCATAAATGCCTCCACTATTTTTGACTGCGAAAGCCCTACATTCAGGGCGCCGTTAATATGCACCCTGAGCTGGGGCTCACAGCCGCCCATAGCTAAAAGGCTGGTGATGGTTATCAGCTCACGCTCCTGCAAGGACAAGCCTTTTCTTGTATAAATATCCCCGAAAGCAAACTTCACAATATACCTGCCCAGGTCAGGCGCAATATCCTCCAGGGCATTTATCACGCCCTCGCCGCCTTTGCCATCCACTTTTGCCAGCTGCTGCCAGCCCTGCTCAAACCTGCTCTGCTGATTTTTCATTTACTTTTTCCTCCTTTAAGCTTTATACTAAAAGCAATACAGCTTGTACTTAAAGCATAAAACT
>JAEDOE010000038.1 GCA_016302095.1 Anaerovibrio sp.
AAAGAGGGGTGCTTTTGTTTTTGTGCAGTTCCAAAGTCAGCATGGTTATATCTCCCTATCAAAATCCAAAATGTGGAATATATGGAATCAAAAATGCCCAAATCCCAATTTACTTTAAAAGCTTGATTTTCTGCAAAGGCTTTGCCAGTATCAGGAATACCACTGCGTTCATGACGCCCTCCATGGCAAGTCCCGGGGTGGAAGCAAGCCCTGCCTCAAGGCTGCCATAGAGGACAGCTCCGGCAATTGTATAGGAAACAGTCATCCACAGGCATGCCAGCACCAGCCCGATGATGCTCTGGCGGTTGATGGAGAAATTGCCCGGCTGTGCCTGTCCACCTGCATAGGCGAAAATCATGGCCATAACGTATTTGATAATCAGGGTAGGGATAATCCAGATGGCAAAGCCGCCGATAAGATCAGCCAGCCCGGAGCCGATGGAACCGGCAATGGCACCGTTACGCCTGCCAATGAGGATAACCCCGAGGAACACGGCAGCGTTTCCCAGGTGGGCATAGCCGAGGGGAATCGGGATTTTTGGCACAAAGGTCATGACGAAGACCAGGGCGGTAAAAAGGGCGGTAAGGCAGATTTCTTTCACAGTGAATTTCATGGTAACACACTCCTGACAATAAAAGATAATAATAATATGACGAATATGCTGTATAGTATAATATCAGATTGATTATATAAAAATAGCCAATTTGAGACAATAATATATTATCAGATTTATATCCAGATGAAAAGATGGAATCTATGCAGCTAAAGGCGAGGGGCTTTACGGCATCTTTTTCAAGTAATATAATGGATATGATTGCGGTTATAATTAAAGTAGATTAACATAGATAATGTGTATCAGACAAATCAGAAAATAAAACTTGGGCAGGGTGGCATTATGGCAAAGCTTCGGTGCGTAGTGGAGAGAATTACATTTCAGAGCCCGGAAACCGGCTACACGGTTTTGAAGGCAAGGGTAAAGGATTATACAGAGCTGGTGGCAGTAGTGGGCAATCTGCTGGATGCCAATGTGGGCTCCGTGCTGCTGGTGGAAGGAAGCTGGAAGGTGGACAGCAGGTACGGACGGCAGTTTATGGCGGAAAGCTGGGAGGAAACCATGCCTGCCACGGTGTACGGCATTGAAAAATACCTGGGCAGCGGGCTGATTAAGGGGGTGGGCCCAAAGTTTGCCCAGCGCATTGTGCGGATGTTTGGCACGGAGACCATCGCCGTTATCGAAGACGATATTGACAGGCTGCGGCAGGTGGAGGGCATCGGCAGCAAGCGGATCAGCATGATCAAGGAAAGCTGGCAGAAGCAGAAGGAAGTCAAGAACATCATGCTGTTTTTGCAGTCCAATGGCGTCAGCACCGCCTACGCGGCAAAGATTTACAAGGAGTACGGCAATGCTGCCATTGACAAGGTGAAGGAAAATCCCTTCCGGCTGGCGGATGATATCTGGGGCATCGGCTTTCGGACGGCAGATACTATTGCGGCAAAGCTGGGCTTTGGCAAGGATAGCTTCGTGCGGCTCAGAAGCGGCATCCTGTACACCCTGTCCGCTCTTGCTGACGAGGGGCATGTATACGCGGAGAGAGACAAGCTGGCAGATAAGGCGGTGGAGCTTCTGGAGGCGGATATTGCCAATGTGCAGATGACCTTGGACAACATGCTGCAGGCAGAGGAATTGATTTTTGAGGAGGATGCCATTTTCCTGCCTGCCTTTAACTATGCGGAAAAGGGCACGGCTCACAAGCTGATACAGCTGGCAGAGGATGTTTCTGGCTTTGACAGCCTTCGCCCGGAATCACAGGTGGATGTGGCGGCGCTGGAAAAGATGCTGGGCATCCAGTATGATGAGGTTCAGGCACAGGCTGTGCAGGAGGCGGCCAGGTCAAAGGTGATGGTGCTGACGGGCGGCCCCGGCACAGGCAAGACAACCACTGTGCAGGGGATAATTGCCGCCTATGGCCAGATGGGGCTGCGGATTCTGCTGGCTGCTCCTACTGGCAGGGCGGCAAAGCGCATGTCGGAGGCCACCGGGCTTCCTGCCAAGACCATACATCGCCTGCTGGAATGCAAGCCCCCGGAGGGCTACCAGCGCAACGAGGAAAATCCGCTGGAGGGGGATGTGCTGATTGTGGACGAGTGCTCCATGATAGATATCATCCTGATGAACTCCCTGCTGAAAGCCCTGCCACGCAATATGCGGCTGGTGCTGGTAGGTGATATCGACCAGCTGCCTTCCGTGGGGGCAGGCAATGTGCTGCGGGATATTATTGACAGCGGCAGGTTTCCTGTGATACGCCTGACCAGGATTTTCCGCCAGGCTCAGCAGAGCAGGATTATCACCAATGCCCACAGGATAAACAAAGGCGAGTTTCCCGATATTTCCAACGGCAGGAATACGGATTTTTTCTTTATCAATAATGAGGAGCCGGAGGCGGCGGTGCAGGAGATTGTGGCGCTGGTCAGCAGCAAGCTCCCAAGGTATTATGGGGTGAAGCCCTCGGAGGTGCAGGTGCTGACGCCCATGCAGCGGGGCGTCCTGGGGGGAACCAACCTGAACCAGACCTTGCAGGCCGCCCTCAACCCGGAAGGGGAGGGGCTCAGGCGGGGCGGCTTCATCTTCCGGCTCTACGACAAGGTTATGCAGGTTAAGAACAACTACGACAAGGAAGTTTTTAACGGGGATATCGGCAGGATTACAGCAGTTGATTTGCAGGAGCGCACCTTGCAGGTCATGTTTGACGGCAGGGTGATAGAATACGATGTGTCCGAGCTGGATGAGCTGGTGCACGCCTATGCCACCACTATCCACAAGGCCCAGGGCAGCGAGTATCCCATCGTGGTGATGCCTGTCCTGATGACGCATTTTGTCATGCTGCAGCGAAACCTTCTGTATACCGGCATCACCAGGGCGAAGAAGGTGCTGGTGATGATTGGCAGCAAAAAAGCGCTGGCCTATGCAGTGCACAATGTCACTGTCAGCCAGCGCAATACAAAATTGAAGGAGCGTTTGATGCGGTAAGTCCCTTGCCATCTTATTTCCGTTTCAGCGTGATGTAGATAATCGGCATGATTATCAGCAGGGAGCCGATGATTTCCGGCAGCTCAAACATGACATCCAGCAGGATGATGGAGAAGACGATGGAGGCCAGGGGCTCGGTGGCGTTGAGGATGCTGGCTTCCTGGGCCAGGATGTACTTGGTGCTGGTCACATACAGCCAGAAGGAGGCGGCAGTGCCCAGCACGCAGATGTAGGCAAGGCTCAGGAGGGCAGGTGCATCTACGGTGCCGGGGTATTCCAGGGGCGGATAGATGAGTGAGATGGCGGCACCGCCTATGAGCATGGCCCAGCCGATGACCTGGGGGGAAGGCCAGCGCATGAGCAGCCAGCGGGGCTGCACTGTGTAAAAGGCGGCGGCAAAGGCACTGAGGATGCCCCAGAACAGTGCCCTGTCCGAGATGGCCAGGGCTGTCAGGCTGCCGTGGGTCACCAGCAGTGCCGTGCCGAAAATCGCCATGATGGCACATATTACCTGGGACAGGCTGGGCAGCTTCCTCTCCGTGATGGAAAACCATGCCAGGATGAGGATAGGCATCAGGTATTGGATGATGGTAGCGGTAGGGGCGTTGCTGCACTCGATGGCAACGAAGTAGGTGTACTGCACGGACATCATGCCCAGCACGCCGAAGGCCAGCAGCCGGTGGCGGCTTTCCTTGTCCTTCCAGATGGCGAAAATGTTGTTTTTGTTGATGAAGGCATCGATGGACAGCAGCAGGATACCTGCCACAATGGTGCGGACAGCCGTCAGGTAATCCGCAGTCATGCCTTTTTCCTGCAGGATAAACTGGGCGGCTACCCCTGAACCGCCCCAGAAAATGGAGCCGATGACAGCCATCAGCACGCCCTTGGTTCTTGATGAAATATTCATGTATACAACACCTCGTTATTGCAAAAAATAATGCTAAAAAATAATACAGTACATAGTATATCAGAAAAGTGTTTTTCTGATAAAATTTTTTTCTGTTGCAATGCCTCGGATGTGACTAAAGTGGATAGATTAGAGATTTGAGTAGAAAAAATATTATATATGGTGTATAATATTATGGTGTTTTTGTAATCAGATTCAAATTTGGATGGTGAGAAAATGAAAGTTACCAAGAAGGATATGGAAAACGTAGCAGTTTTGTCCCGTCTGGCAATTCCTGCTGACAAGGAAGAACAGTACACTCAGCAGCTCAATGATTTTCTTGAGTATGTTGACAATCTCAGTGCTGTTCCTACTGATGATATTCAGCCTATCGCTCACGTTCTGCCGGTCAGCAACGTGTTCCGGGAGGATGTAGTGAAGGAGTCCCTGGACCGCGAGCTGGCTTTGTCCAACGCTCCTTTGAAGGATGATGGCTATTTCCGTGTGCCAAAGGTTTTGGAAGATTGATTAGGAGGCTTGACTGTGAAATTGTTTGAACAACCTGCCCATGTCCTCCATGACATGCTGGTAAATAAAGAAATAACCTCGCTGGAGCTTACTGAGGCTGTGCTGGCCCGCATTGACGAGGTGGAGGGGGATGTACAGGCCTATCTGACCGTCACCCGGGATGAGGCAATTGCCCAGGCAAAGGCTGTGGATGAGAAAATCGCCAGGGGCGAGGAGATTGCTTTTCTGGAGGGCATTCCGGGGGCAATCAAGGATAATATCTGCACCAAGGGGGTAAAGACTACCTGCGCCTCCAGGATTTTGCAGAAGTTCGTGCCGCCTTATGATGCTACAGTTGTGCAGAAGCTGGCTGTCCAGAATCCTGTGGTGCTGGGCAAGACCAACCTGGATGAGTTCGCCATGGGCGGTTCTACTGAGAATTCCGCTTTTCATCCGACGCACAATCCGTGGAATACGGACTGTGTGCCGGGCGGTTCCTCCGGCGGCAGTGCTGCTGCCGTGGCTGCCGGTACTGCTGTGTGGGCATTAGGCTCTGATACCGGCGGCTCTATCCGTCAGCCGGCTTCCTTTTGCGGCGTTGTGGGCATGAAGCCTACCTATGGCCGGGTTTCCCGCTATGGCCTGGTGGCTTATGCTTCCTCTCTTGACCAGATCGGGCCTATTACCAAGGATGTAACCGACTGCGCCAACATCCTGAATATCATTGCTGGCAGGGACGAGATGGATTCCACCAGCATTGATAAGGAAGTGCCTGACTATACCAAGTCACTGGTACAGGATGTGAAGGGCTTGAAAATCGGTTTGCCAAAGGAATATTTTGTGAAGGGCATGGACCCTGAGGTAGAGAGTGCTGTCAAGGCTGCCGTAAAGCAGCTGGAGTCTCTCGGTGCCGAGGTTGTGGAGATTTCCCTGCCAAACACGGATTATGCTATTTCTACCTATTACCTGATTGCCCCTGCTGAGGCGGCTACCAACCTGGCCCGCTATGATGGCGTAAGCTATGGCGAGCGTGCGGAGGATGCAGCTGACCTGGTGGAGATGATGACCAAGACCAGGAGCCAGTATCTGGGCGAGGAAGTAAAGCGCCGCATCATGATTGGCAACTATGCCCTGAGTGCAGGTTATTATGATGCTTATTACCTGAAGGCATTGAAGGTGCGCCGTCTGGTGAAGGAGGACTACGACAAGGCCTTTAAGGAAGTTGATGTTATTATCTGCCCTGCTGCTCCGTCTGTAGCTTACAAGATTGGCGAAAAGATTGACAATCCGCTGGAGATGTATTTGCAGGATGCCTGCACCGTGCCGCTGAATCTTGCCGGCCTGCCTGGCATTTCTGTTCCTTGCGGCTACAACAAGGACAAGATGCCAATCGGCATGCAGATTATCGGTAAGGCACTGGATGAGGAAACCCTGATCCGCGTTGCCTATACTTATGAGCAGAGCCAGTCCTACCATCAGGACAGGGCGCAGTTGGGAGGTAAATAAGCATGAGCTATGAAGCAGTCATCGGACTGGAAATACACAGTGAGTTAAAGACGAATACCAAGATTTTCTGCGGCTGTGCAACCTCCTTCGGCGCGGAGCATAATACCCATGTATGCCCTGTCTGCCTTGGCTTGCCGGGGGTATTGCCGGTGCTGAATAAAAGGGTGCTGGAGTTTGCCATCAAGGCAGGTCTTGCCCTGAACTGCAAGATTAACAATTTCTCCAAGTTTGACCGCAAGAATTATTATTATCCTGACCTGCCGAAGAACTGGCAGACATCCCAGTATGATTTGCCAATCTGCGAGCATGGCTATGTGGATATTGAGACTTCCAAGGGCAAGAAGCGCATCCGCATCACCCGTATTCACATGGAGGAGGATGCAGGCAAGCTGGTGCATTCCGGCAATACCATCAAGGATTCCGAGACTTCCAACGTGGATTACAATCGTACCGGCGTGCCTTTGATTGAGATTGTTTCCGAGCCGGATATGTCTACCCCGGAGGAAGCCCGCCTGTACATGGAAAAGGTCAAGTCCATTTTGCAGTACATTGATGTTTCCAACTGCAAGATGGAGGAGGGCAATCTCCGTGCTGACCTGAATGTTTCCATCCGCCCGAAAGGCTCCGATGTGCTGGGTACCCGTACCGAGATGAAGAACATCAACTCCTTCAAGGCTGTTGAGGAAGCTTTGGAGTACGAGATTGAGCGTCAGGAGGAAGTGCTGGAGGATGGCGGCCATGTCATTCAGGAAACACGTACCTGGGACCCTGATCGGGGCATTACCCTGTCCATGCGCAGCAAGGAAAACGCTCACGACTACCGCTATATGCCGGAGCCTGACCTGGTGCCTATCATTACCTCTGACGAGGAGATTGAGGCATACAGGAAATCCCTGCCGGAGCTGCCGGATGCCCGTCAGGCACGTCTGGAGAGCGAGTATGGACTGTCTGGCTACGATGCAGGCATCATCACCAGCTCCCGCCAGATGGCAGAGTATTTTGACGAGGTGGTAGCTGCCGGGGCGGATGCCAAGCTGGCTGCCAACTGGATTATGGGTGATCTGTCCAAGAACCTGAATGCAGAGGGCATCGGCATTGAGGCTTCCCCTGTGGATGCCAAGCGTCTGGGGGAGATGATCGGACTCATCAGCAAGGGGACTATTTCCTCCAAGATTGCCAAGAAGGTATTTGAGGAAATGTGGAAAAGCCCTGACAGCCCGGAGAAGATTGTCAAGGACAAGGGGCTGGTACAGATTACTGACACCAAGGCGATTGAGGCCATTGTGGACAAGGTTATTGCCGACAACCCGAAGGCGGTTGAGGAGTATAAGGGCGGCAAGAAGAAGGCAATTGGCTCTTTGGTAGGCCAGGTTATGAAGCAGTCCAAGGGCAAGGCAAATCCGCAGATGGTAAATGAGCTCCTGACTCAGAAGCTGGGCTGAAATAATTTGCTTTTATTTTTCAGCATTTTGTGTTAGCATGGTAGAGTAATGTATTTTGGTATGAAAGGTGGGATTGTTGTGGTTAGTGAAGAAACTATGATGTTCCGTTTTGGAGCTGAGGAAAATCGGGCTGAGAGCATCATTCGCAGTACCTGTTCCTCTATGGAGAAGAAGGGGTATAACCCTATAAATCAGCTGGTAGGCTATCTCCTGAGCGGAGATCCTACCTATGTCACCAGCTTTGAGGATGCGAGAAAGAAAATCCGCAGCCTTGAGCGTGATGAGATTCTTGAGGAGCTTATCCGCTCCTATTTGGAGAAGCACTGATGAAAAGAGCATTGGGACTTGATATTGGTGACAGGACTATCGGCGTGGCGGTCAGCGACCTTCTGGGCATGACGGCACAGGGGGTGGAGACCATCCGCCGCACTACGCTGGAGGCTGATTTGGCGCGGCTGCAGGAGCTGATGGTGCAGTACGAGACAAATCTGCTGGTTTCCGGCTATCCCCGGAATATGAATGGCACGGAGGGGCCTCGTTGTGAGTTCGTGAAGGAGTTCTGCGAGGAAATCAGGAAAGCAGTGCCTGAGGCGGAAATCGTCTTTCAGGATGAAAGGCTTTCCACTGTGGCGGCAACCCGTTCCCTGCTGGAAGCTGATGTGAGCCGCAAGAAGCGGAAAAAGGTCGTGGACAAGATGGCTGCGGTCTTTATCCTGCAAGGGTGGCTGGACAGCCATCCCCAGCTGTAAAGCAAATAAAATTTACCTGTGGGCTTATCTCCCTGCCGGAGCTTTCTGGCAGGGAGTTATTTTTTTGCAAGCTCTTTTTGACGAAAGTATGTAGTAATAGTATAATATGGGGTAGGATTTGTTTGACTAATTTTTGCATGGCGGTGGCAGCTGGTGTGGCTGCTGTATCGTGGCAGATAGGAATTGATAATATGGAAAAGAGACGAATTGCCGTTGCCATGAGCGGCGGCGTGGATAGCTCCCTGACGGCGGCACTGCTGCAGGAGCAGGGACATGAGGTGGTAGGTATCACCATGGAGCTCAGTGATTGCTCTGCCGGTGCCATCAAGGATGCCAGGATAG
>JAEDOE010000039.1 GCA_016302095.1 Anaerovibrio sp.
CGCCGCCTGAAGCACAAGACCCAGGTATTCATCATCTCCGGTGACCACTATCGGACCCGCATGACACATAGCCTTGAGGTATCACAGATTGGCAGGACCATAGCCAGGAGCCTCCGGCTGAATGAGGATTTGACAGAGGCCATAGCCATGGGGCATGATGTGGGGCATACACCCTTCGGTCATTCCGGGGAAGCGGCATTGAACAGGCTGACGGGGCATTTTGCCCACAATGAGCAGAGCCTGCGCGTTTTGCAGGAGCTGGAGAAGGGAGGCAGGGGGCTGAACCTGACACGGGAGGTGCAGGACGGCATCCTGCATCACAGCGGCAGTGTCATGCCTTTTACCCTGGAGGGGCGCATCGTGCACTGGGCGGACAGGATTGCCTACCTGTGCCATGACTTTGATGACAGCATGCGTGCCAATATCCTGACGGCAGATGATTTGCCGGAGGTGGTGCAGCAGCGTATCGGCACAGTGACCTCCCACATGATTACGGCAATGGTTTCCGATGTGATCTGCAACTCGGAAAAGGCAGGAGATATTGTTTTTTCAGAACCCATGGGGGAAGCGATGGCTGTTTTCAGGGAATTCATGTTTAGAAATATTTATCATTCGGAGCTGCTGGAACAGGAGCGCAGGCAGGGCATATTTGTGCTGGAGCAGCTATACGATTTTTTCATGAAAAACAGTGATAGGCTGCCGGAGGAATTTCGGCAGCGTCAGCAGGAATGCAGCCTGCAGCAGACGGTGGTGGATTATGTGGCAGGTCTGACGGACAGCTATGCAGTCCAGCTTTTCAATGATATATTTATGCCGCCGGTAGGGGTAATGGTACGCTGATGACGAAGCGGTTATTTTTTGCAAGTACAATAATAAGTACAATAAAACGGAGTTTGGATGGTGATATGTGATGCAGGCGTTGCTGAATGCCATGCTGCAGGATAGTGCAATCCGGGAAATGGCAGGACAGTTCAAGAAAAAGCAGGGGCAGGCATTTGTCTACGGGCTGGCAGGTACCCAGAAGCACAGTGCTTTTGCGGCATGCTATCTGCAAAATACGGTGGTGATTATTACCAGCGGCAGCCAGGAGCTGAGCGGCTGGCGGGAGGATTTGCAGTGCCTGCTGCCTGATACAGAGGTGGCGGAGCTGCCGGTGCTGGACATGGCGGAGTTTAATGCTGCCGCCAAAGGTCTTCACAGGCTGGCAAGGCGCATGGAGGTGCTGGGCAGGCTGCTGAAGGGAGACAGGCTGGTGGTGCTGGCAACAGTGGAGGCCGCCATGCAGAAGGGCATCAGCCCGGATGCCTACCGTGAGCTCAGCCTGGTGCTGGAGCCCGGCATGGCATTTGGCAGGGAAAAGCTTTTGCAGCAGCTGGTAAAGCTTGGCTATGAGCGCAGCGACCAGGTGGAGATGGCGGGGGATTTCAGCGTCAGGGGCGGTATCGTGGATGTATTCCCCCTGAACAGCCCTCATCCCTGCCGCATCGAGTTTTTTGACGAGGAGATAGATTCCATCCGCAGCTTTCATATTGTTACCCAGCTATCCGTGGAAAAGCTGGATATAGTGGAAATCCTGCCCTTTGGCGGCGTGGCGGAAAAGCAGAGAAAATCCTGCTTTACGGATTTTTTGCCAGCAGATGGCACTGTCATTATCGATGAGCCGTTGAAGTCCAGGGAGGAGAGCATCAAGCTTCTCAAGGAAAATCCCGATATCCGCAGCCGCATGTTCAACTGGGAGGAGCTTAACCAGCAGGTAGAGGGCAGAAATGTCATCCTGCTGGCTCTTATGCTGCACAATCTTCATAACGCTGCCCTGGACAGGATTATCAGCGTCAAGGTCAACGGTGTCACATCCTATCAGAAGCAGATGGATATGGTGGTTTCAGATGCCCAGGACTGGCTGTCGGCAGGGAACGGCATGCTGATTACCCTGGGGGATATGATAAAATCAGCTTCCTTGAAGGAGCTTTTCGGCAGGCACCGGCTGGCGGCGGTAGAAACTAATTCTGAGGAGCAGGTAAAGCCGGGGCGCATCAACCTGGTGCAGGGGGCGCTTTTGAACGGCTTTGAGCTGCCGGGGGCAGGGCTGGTGCTGGTGACGGAAAAGGATATTTTCGGCAGGCAGAAAAAAAAGCTCAGCCGGGTCAGCAGCGAGGAGCGCATCAGCAGCTTCCGGGAAATCAACGTAGGTGACTACGTGGTGCATACCCAGCACGGCATCGGCAAGTACATGGGCGTGGAAACCGTGGAGATAGAGGGCATACGCCGTGATTATCTCCGCATCCAGTATGGCGGTGATGACAAGCTGTTCGTGCCTACAGACCAGGTGGGCATGCTGCAGAAATACATCGGTTCCGAGGGGGAAATTCCCCGGCTCCACCGCATGGGCAGCACCGCCTGGGCAAAGGCCAAGGCCAAGGCGAAATCAGCCGTGGAGGATATTGCCCAGGATTTAATCAGGCTGTACGCCCAGCGGAAGAAAACCCAGGGATTTGCCTTCGGGCCTGATACCGTGTGGCAGAATGAGTTTGAGGACGCATTTCCCTTTGAGGAAACCCCTGACCAGCTGGCTGCCATCAATGATGTTAAGCGGGATATGGAGAGACAGCAGCCTATGGACAGGCTGCTCTGCGGTGATGTGGGCTTCGGCAAGACGGAGGTTGCCATTCGGGCAGCCTTCAAGGCGGTCATGGGAGGCAAGCAGGTGGCAGTGCTGGTGCCTACCACCGTACTGGCACAGCAGCATTATCAGACCTTTGAGGAAAGATTCAGAAATTTCGGTCCTACGGTGGATGTACTCAACCGCTTCCGCAGCGCCAAGGAGCAGAAGGCAATTCTGGAGAGAACGCGGGAAGGCAGGGTGGATATCCTCATCGGCACCCATGCCCTGCTGAACCAGAAAAAGGTGCAGTTCAAGGATTTGGGGCTTTTGATTGTAGATGAGGAACAGCGTTTCGGCGTCAAGCAGAAGGAAAAAATCAAGAGCCTTGCCGTCGGCATAGATGTGCTCACCCTCAGTGCCACTCCGATACCCCGTACCCTGCACATGTCCCTGGCAGGGGCGAGGGATATGAGCATTATCAGCTCGCCGCCTCAGGAACGCTTCCCGGTGCAGACCTACGTTGTGGAAAACAGCAACAGCATCATCAGGAACGCCATCCACAGGGAGCTGAAGCGGGGCGGACAGGTTTATTTTGTCTACAACAGGGTGGAAACCATTGAGCAGATGAAGCTGAAGCTGGAGGAAATCGTGCCGGATGCAGTGATTCAGATTGCCCACGGCCAGATGCCGGAGGCACAGCTGGAGCGTGTCATGGTGGAGTTCTACGAGGGCAAGTACGATATTCTGCTGGCTACCAGCATTATCGAAAGCGGGCTGGATATTGCCAACGCCAACACGATTATTGTTTATGATGCGGATAGATTTGGCCTGGCGCAGCTCTACCAGATGCGGGGCAGGGTGGGGCGTTCCAATCACCTTGCCTATGCCTACCTGCTGTATCAGCAGAACAAGGTCCTCAGTGAGGTGGCAGAAAAGCGGCTGCAGGCCATCAAGGAATTTGCAGAGCTGGGGGCAGGCTTCAAGATTGCTATGCGTGACCTGGAAATCCGAGGAGCCGGTGACCTTCTGGGTGCCCAGCAGCACGGGCACATTGCCAGCGTGGGCTTTGAGATGTACTGCCGCCTTCTGGATGAGGCCATGCAGCAGATCAAGACCGGCAAGCCGGTGGAGATTATCCCTGAGCCGTTGATAGAAATCCCGGTGGAGGCATATCTGGATGGCGGCTATATCGGGGATGCCATGCACAAGATTGAGATTTATCAGAAGATTGCCGCTGTCAGGGACAATGACCAGCTGGAGGCTGTTTTCGGGGAGCTGACGGACCGCTTCGGGGAGCCGCCGCTGCAGGTGCTGAACCTTCTGGATGTGGCGAAGGTGAGAAACTACGCCCGTCAGATAGGCATTGAGAAGATTGTCCAGACGCCGATGTTTTTGGAGATTTATTTCCGGGATACGCCGAATATCCGCCCTGAGGGCATGCTGGCGGTCTCCCAGGAGCTGAAATCCGCCCTGAAGGTGCTGAAGGAGCGGAATCTGATGCGGATAGCCCTGAGGGCCCTGGCGCGGAAAAGGGTGCTGGACTTCGTGCTGGATATTGTGGAAAAGCTGGCGGCATAAAATGACTGTCGTGGGCGATAGAGAAGGGATATTGCTGGCGATATAAAATGGTATTTGCCGGTGTTATCGGTGTTGTAATAAACGTTTCAGGAGGATTTTATGGGAAGCATAAAGGTTGTAGGGCTGGGGCCCGGTGATTTTGGCTACATTACAATGGAAAGCTGGGAGCTGATGCAGGGAGCAGAAAATCTCTATCTGCGGACAGCAAAGCATCCTACTGTGCCCATGCTGGCAGAGCGGGGCATCAGCTTTGCCACCTATGACAGCTTCTATGAGGAAGCGGAGGATTTTGCCCATCTTTATCAGCGGATTGCCGATGACCTTATTGCCAAGGCTCAGTCGGGCATGGATATCGTCTATGCCGTGCCCGGGAGTCCTATGGTGGCGGAAAAGACCGTGGTGCTGCTGCGGGAAAAAGTGGCAGGGCTTGCCGGCAGGGCAGATGCGGTGAAGCTTGACATCCTGCCGGGCATGAGCTTTGTGGAGGTGCTCTACGGCAAGCTGGGCATTGATCCTATTGATGGGCTGACGATTATCGACGCGGAGGATTTTGCCAGCCTGCCGGTGGATATGCCTACAGGGCTGGTGGTAACCCAGGTGTACAATCAGCAGATTGCTTCCGATGCCAAGCTGAGCCTGATGGAGGTGCTGCCGGACGAATACACTGTTACCTACATCCACAAGCTGGGCATGCCGGATGAGAGCATCCGGGAGATTCCCCTCTACGAGCTGGACAGGCAGCCGGATATTGATTATCTCACCAGCCTCTACATCAGGCCTTATCCCAAAAAGCCGGAGTTTGACCTCACGCCACTGCAGGATATTATCAAGACATTGAGGGAGCCGGGGGGCTGCCCTTGGGATATTGCCCAGACTCACGAGAGCATCCGCAGGAACCTCATCGAGGAAACCTATGAGGTGCTTGAGGCTATCGACCTGGAGGATTATGACCTCTTGTGCGAGGAGCTGGGGGACCTTCTCATGCAGGTGGTCTTCCATGCCCGCATGGCGGAGGAAGCCGGGGCGTTCTCCATGCAGGATGTGGTGGATGGCGTCACTGAAAAGCTGGTGCGCCGCCATCCCCATGTGTTCGGGGACGTGCAGGCGGCTGATGCCGGTTCCGCCCTCATCAGCTGGGAGGCTGTGAAGAAAGAGGAGAAGAAGGAGAGAAAATCCCTGCTGGACGGGGTGCCCAAGGATTTACCTGCCCTGATGGCGGCACAGAAGCTGCAGGGCAAGGCGGCAAAGGCCGGTTTTGACTGGGATGCGCCGGAGCCTGTCTGGGACAAAATCCACGAGGAGCTGGCGGAGCTGAAGGAAGCCGTGGCAGAGGGTGATGCCGGGCATATTGCCGAGGAGCTGGGGGATGTGCTTTTTACCATCGTCAACCTGGCACGGTTCCTGAAGGCGGACAGCGAAATGGCGCTCCTTGGCTGCAATCAGAAATTCCGCAGCCGGTTTTCCTTCGTGGAGCAGAAGGTCAGGGAGCAGGGGGGCAGCTGGCAGGATTTCACTTTGGCGCAGCTGGATGAATACTGGAACGAGGCAAAGCGGCAGCAGGGAAAAACGATACAGTAAATTTTTGCAAAATTTCCTGGAAAATATAAAAAAATAGTGCAAAATCCCAGTGTTTATGGTATATTGTAGTCAATCGGCAAGGGGTTGCCGGGGATTTTGCAGAGTATTATTATATTTTTATACTTTGAGGGGGAAATTGCATGAATAAGGCAGATTTAGTGGCAAAGGTTGCTGAGAAGTCCGGTGTTACCAAGAAGGATGCTGAGAAGGCTGTTGCAGGTATTTTTGCAGCTGTGCAGGAGGCATTGGCAGCCGGTGACAAGGTTCAGGTGCTGGGCTTTGGTACTTTTGAGGTAAAGGAGCGTGCTGCCCGTACCGGCCGCAATCCGCAGACCGGCGAGGAGCTGCAGATTGCCGCTTCCAAGAATCCTTCCTTCAAGCCGGGCAAGGCTCTGAAGGAGGCTGTGAATGTAAAGCCTGCCAAGGGCAAGAAAAAGGCAAAGAGCAAGAAATAAAAACATCATAATAAAATGTAAACAGCCCGGTTTCGCGTGAAACCGGGCTGTTTTATAGCCTAGCGTTATGAATTTTGCAGCATGATAAGATATTTCTTATGTTCTGGCATGGCAACTTCCAGAATAGTGAGTGCTTTTTCAGCCGCGCAATGAGTATTTTTCATTTCAGATAGAAGGCGGCAGATTGGCACGGAAATTTTGTTAAGAAAAAAATAAAAAAATTTTAGAATCAAGCAGGAAAAATCCATGGACATGGCGAATAATAACTTGAAAAGAAGTTGCGGGGGTCTGAGGGGACCTTCGCTGCTTGACAGCGTTATTATCGTGCAGAGGGGGATTTTGAATGGCTAAGAAATATGTAATGGCATTGGATGCAGGTACTACTTCCAACAGGGCAATCATTTTTGATGAGAATTCCAAGATTATCGGCGTGGCTCAGAAGGAGTTTACCCAGTATTTTCCAAAGCCGGGCTGGGTTGAGCATGATGCAGAGGAAATCTGGAGCACCATGTGCGAGGTCATGAAGGGGGCACTGGAGCAGAGCGGCCTGGAGGCAAGCGATATTGCCGCTATCGGCATCACCAACCAGCGTGAGACTGCGGTAGTCTGGGACAAGAATACCGGGCGTCCTGTATATCATGCGATTGTATGGCAGTCCCGTCAGACCTCCGGGATTGTGGATGACCTGAAGGCGAAGGGTCTTTTGGAGGAATTCAAGCAGAAGACAGGCCTGACTCTTGATGCTTATTTCTCCGGCACCAAGATTACCTGGATTCTTGATAATGTGGAGGGCACCCGTGCCCGTGCCGAGGCTGGTGACCTGATTTTCGGTACTATTGATACATGGCTTATCTGGAAGCTGACCGGCGGCAAGGCCCATGTGACGGATTATTCCAATGCTTCCCGTACCCTTATGTACAACATCAAGGAGCTGAAGTGGGATGATGCCCTCATCGGCTATCTGAATGTGCCAAAGACCATGCTGCCGGAGGTTCGTCCATCCTCCAGCGTTTATGGCTACAGTATTCCTGCTATCCTTGGCTCCTCTATTCCTGTTGCCGGCGCTGCCGGTGACCAGCAGGCCGCCCTCTTTGGCCAGAACTGCTTCCAGCCTGGCGAGGCCAAGAATACCTATGGCACTGGTTGCTTTATGCTGATGAATACCGGCACTGACATTTATGATTCCAAGAACGGTCTTGTTACTACCATTGCCTGGGGCCTGGATGGCAAGGTTGAGTACGCTCTGGAGGGCTCTATTTTTGTGGCAGGCTCTGCGATTCAGTGGCTCCGGGATGGTGTCCGCATGGTTGATTCCGCCCCTGATTCCGAGTGGGTTGCCAAGAAGGTACGGGATACCGGCGGCGTGTACCTGGTACCTGCCTTTGTGGGCCTGGGTGCTCCGTACTGGGATTCCGATGCCCGGGGCATGATTATCGGCATTACCCGTGGTACTACCAAGGCACATATCGTCCGTGCCACCCTGGAGTCACTGGCATATCAGACCAAGGATGTGCTGGGCGCCATGGAAGCTGACTCCGGCATCAAGCTGGCTGCCCTGAAGGTAGATGGCGGTGCTGTTGCCAACAACCTGATGATGCAGTTCCAGGCTGATATTCTGGGGGTTCCTGTGGATCGTCCGCAGATTATTGAGACTACCGCTCTTGGTGCTGCTTATCTGGCAGGCCTTGCTGTGGGCGTATGGAACAGCAAGGAGGAGCTGAAGACTGCCTGGAAGCTGGATGTGCGCTTTGAGCCGGTAATGACTGAGCAGGAGGCTGCCCAGCTGTACAAGGGCTGGAAGAAGGCCGTTAAGCATGCTATGCACTGGCTGGCGGACGAGGACTAATCGGGATTGCTTGTTGGAATGTATCTAATGCTAGGAGGGTATTGTTGTGAAGAAGATTATTAATGCAGTAGAAAACGTAGAAGAAGAAATGATTTTGGGCCTGGTAAAGTCTGCACCTGATAAGCTGCGGAAGCTGGAGTGCGGCAACGTAGTTGTCCGTGCCCAGAAGAAGGAGGGCAAGGTTGCCCTGATCAGCGGCGGCGGCAGCGGCCACGAGCCAGCTCATGGCGGCTATGTAGGCGAGGGCATGCTGGATGGCGCAGTGGCAGGTGCAGTATTTACTTCTCCTACTCCTGATCAGATTTATGAAGCCATCAAGGCAGTGGCTACTGACAAGGGCGTTCTCTGCATTGTCAAGAACTATA
>JAEDOE010000040.1 GCA_016302095.1 Anaerovibrio sp.
TCAGTCCGTTCCTCCTGAGGCACATCCCTGATAGACAGCTCCTCCACGGCACGATTGAAAAAAATCAGGCTCCTGTTCAGCTGAAAGGTTGTAAATGGGTAGCCCGCATCCTGGGCATAACGCTTGCAGCGGCTGACTGTCTGCTGAATAGCCACCTCAAGCATATCCTCCAGGGACTGTTCCAGCGCCAGAAGCTCCCCATCAATCTCCTGAACTTCCCGGGGCCAGCCAGCTACAATAAAATCCCATTCATGCTCCTTATCTAACACCCTCTCCTCGTCAGACATTTACAACTCTCCTTCTATGACTCATACAATATACAAATACAACACCAATTTGTATATTATATCACAAATCACAGCTGAATTACACTGCCATCACGCAACATGTACAAATATTTTTCCGACACCGCCAGTCCCAGCACACTCCTGACCGCCTCTGCATAAAGATCCAGCTGGATGGCATATTTTTCCTTGACCGCAGCAGGCGCCGTATCCCTGTCCGTCTTGTAGTCCAGCAGCACCACCCTGCCATCAGCCTCCTGAAACAGCACATCAATCACGCCCTGATTGAATATCTCCGCACTGTCATCCCTGACCTCTGCATAGTACCTGCCAGCCGGCAGCATGCGGCAGAAGGGCAGCTCACGCCACAGCCTCTTTGCCTCCAGCATGCGCCTGCCCAGAGGTGAGGCAAAAAATGCCGCAATACTGCCTGTCCTCACCATTTCCACCTGGTCTGCCGTGATAATTTCCTGCTCTGCCAGCACTGCCAGCTGCGCCCTTATGCCTTCCTCAGTCAGCTCCCCTGCCAAATCAAGGTGCTGCATAACACTGTGCATCAGGGTGCCGTACTCCGTACCGCTGGTACGGCGATGCTTTGCTTCCTCCCTGCGCTGCAAAAAGCCGGGGCGTGGGAAGCTGTACTCCCGCTGCTCCCTGACCGCCATGGCGGCAACACCATCTGCCAGCTGCCCTGCCTCCTGCATCTGACGGGCAAACCGCCTTTTCAGCTCGGAGACAGAAAGCTTGGCAGGAACATCCTCGGTGCCCAGAAAATCATACTGCCAGCTGAGCATACGCCCTATTTCACCAGCCACAGACTCTGCTGCCGGCAGCGGCTCACTGCCTGCCACAAGTGCCAGAAGCTCCCCTGCCTCCCGGCTGGCAACCCGGGGCAGATGAATCTTCCTGCTGTCCACCAGCCTTATCTGCCACTGGGACTCCCTGCCGGGAGCAGCATGCATATAGCCCAGTGCCTGCACATACTGCTCACAGGTCATCTCCAGCACCCCGGCAAAGGCCATCCCTGCCGGGTGCCGGGACACTGCCTCCGCCACCCAGTCCAGATAGGAGCCTGCCTCCGAGAGGGCATACCGTGGCAGGCGGATGCTCCGGCTATACTCCCGATAGCTGCACCACTTGGCAGCAGCCTTGCCTGCATCCTTTATCCTGCCTACCATAATCAGCTTTTCCCTGGCACGGGTCATGGCAACATAGAGGACACGCAGCTCCTCCGCCTTGCTTTCCTGCACCATTTTCGCCCGGACAGCCAGACGTGAAAAAGATGGATACTTGACATTCTTTTCCACATCAATATTATCAAGTCCCAGCCCCAGGTCCTTGTGCAGCAGGATGCTGTCTGAGGTATCCATCAGGTTGAATCTCTTGCCCATGTCCGCCAGCACCACCACAGGAAATTCCAGTCCCTTGGACTTGTGGATAGTCATAATCCTGACTACGTCCTCGTTTTCACCCAGAGTTCTCGCCACGGACAAATCCGTGTCCATATTCTTCATCTTCTCAATAAAGCCCAAAAATCTGAACAGCCCCCGATAATTGGTGCCCTCAAATTCCTCCGCCCGGGCAATCAGCATCCTGAGGTTTGCCTGCCGCAGCACGCCGCCCGGCATGCAGCCCACATAATCATAATACCCGGTATCGCGGTACACCTGCCACAAGAGCTCCGCCACCCCGGCACGGCGGGACAGCTGCCGCCAGCTGCTGAGCCGGGACAGGAAATCCCCCAGCTTGTTCTTGATGGCGGCAGACAGCTTCACCTCGGCACTGTTGGCATTCAGCATAGCCTGATAGAGATTGCCCCCCTCCAGGGACAGCCGCAGCTTTGCCAGCTGACTGGCACTGAGCCCCACAATAGGTGAGTACAGCACCGCCGCCAGAGGGATATCCTGCTGCACATTGTCAATCACCGACAGCAAGGACAGCACCACCTGGATTTCCGTAGCCTGAAAATAGCCCCCCTCCGTGCTGGCAAAGACAGGAATATCATTTGCCTGAAAAATCTCCTGCAGCACATCAGCCTTGCCCTTGACTGAGCGCAGCAGCACAACCACATCGCGCCACTGCATAGGCCTGTAGCCATTATTCCTCTCCCCCAGGGACTTGTCAAACACCATATAGCCGTCATTTTTCAGCTTTTTCAGCCTGTCTGCAATATACTGCGCCTCCAGCTGGAAGCTCTTTAATTCATCCTCATCCTCACTGCCTGCCTCAGAGCTTCCGGTCTCCTGCCCATCAGCACCATTTGCAGCAGCACCTGAGGCATTTTCTTCTGCCCCCTCTGCCTCCTCAATGCCCTTCTCGGCAATAATATCCAGCTCCACCGCCTCGCCAAGGGGCATAATCCGCCCTTCCTCCGGCTCCTGATAGCCATAAGGCTCCCCAGGATTCAGCATGGCATTTTCATCATAGTCAATTTCCATAGGCTCCTTTGTCATCAGCTGGGCAAAGACAAAATTCACCGCAGACAAAATCTCCCGGCGGCTGCGGAAATTGCGCCCCAGGGAAATCAGCTCATTGGCACCGCCGCCAGACCTGGTTTCCGCACCATAAGCATCATATTTGCCAATAAAAAGCCCCGGCTCCGAAGCCCGGAAGCCGTAAATGCTCTGCTTCACATCGCCTACCGTAAAAAGGTTGCCGCCATTTTCACCGGCAATCAGCCTCACAATAGTATCCTGCACCTCATTGGTGTCCTGATACTCGTCCACCATAATTTCCTTGTACCGCCTGCGCAGGGCAAGAGCAGTTTCCGAAGGCTGGATATTCCCCGGCACAGACTCAGGGGACAGCAGAAGCTGCAAAGCAAAATGCTCCATATCGCCATAATCAATGATGTTCCGCTCCCGCTTGGCAGCTGCATAAGCCTCCCCAAAGGCAATGGCAAGCTCTGCCAGCCCGGCAGCATCCCCGGACAGCCCCTGCAAATCCGCCAGCATGGTTGCCTCATCGTCCAGCACATACTTATCCTTCAAGCCAGTCACCGTTGCTTTCAGGGCGGCATTTGCCCCCTTCAGCTGCTCCCGTAGCTCGGCATCCACCTCCAGCTTGCCTCCCGGCATGGTCTTGAAGCTGGTTTCCTTGTAGTCCAGCATCCTGAATGCCTGATAAATATCCTCCCATTCACCATCCAGGGCAGACAGGATTCTTTCCACAAGCTCCCTTGCCCTGTCCAGCCGCTCATCGTACTTCGCCCGTGCCTTCTTGTCATCCACCTGGCTCACCAGCAGGCTGAACTCTGCCAGCTCGTCCTCTGCCCGTGCCATGCCGGTGCGGAGCTCATCAATCAGCACCTGCCACCACTTGGCATAATCCTTCAGATGCAGGGCAGTGCCGGACATAGCGGCAAAATCCTCTGCCAGCCCCCGCAGCCATTCTGCCGGGAAGGGCTGGTTCGTTGCCTTTTCATGCAGCTTCAGCACAATATCATAGAGCCTGCCGTCCCCCCTGTCGGTACCATACTGCTCTCCCAGGTGCAACAGCGCCTCATCCATTGCCTCATAACGCTGCTCAAAAAGCTCATCCAGCACATCCTGCTGCAAAAGCAGCAGCTCATTTTCATCTGCCACCCGGAATTTCGGGTCCAAATCAAGGTCGGAAAAATTATTCTTGATAATGCTCTGGCAGAAGGAATCAATCGTGGAAATAGCCGCCCCTGACAGGAGAATTACCTGCCGCTCAAGACGGCTCACCAGCCCCCTGTCAGGCTTTTCCTTGTCCAGCTCCGCTGCAATAGCCTGCTGCAGCCTGATGCCGATACGCTCGCTCATCTCCGCTGCCGCCGCCCTGGTAAAGGTGACAATCAAAAGCTCGTCCACGTTCCAGGCACCTTCCTCGGCTTCCTGCCGCAGGAGATGGCTCACCACCCGCTCTGCCAGCACGGCCGTCTTGCCGGAGCCTGCCGCCGCAGATACCAGGATATTTTTTCCATCCAGGTCAATCGCCCTCTGCTGTTCCTTTGTCCATGCCATCAGCCGTCCACCTCCTGCTTAGCTGCCTGATTATCCGTCACATCCGTCTTATCCGTCTCCATCTTATTATCCGCCTTCACCAGGTCAGCTTTTTTCTCATGCCGTCCTGTCAGCCGTTCATCCACTGCCCTTACCTGCTCCGGAGAAAGCTCCATCTCAATATTCTTCATGAAATCCACATCCTTCTGCCGCAGCACCTGCTTGTAGCCAAAGCCCTCCAGCTGGGCATCAAAGCCGCACAGGGCATGATAGCCGCAATAAGCACAGCTGCTGAAGCCATTCCTGTCCATATATGGCTCCGGCGCAATCTCCCCAGCCAGAATTGCCTCCCCGGTGCCCTGCAAAAGCTTCTCCACATAAGCAAGCAGAAGCTCCAGCTCACGCTCCGTCCTGAGATGAACCTCGGATTTGCCCAGGCTGCCATCCTTTTTCAGCTTCGCGTGGATAAAACGGCTTTCCCCGGAGGCAGACAGGCTGCTGTCTATCAGCTGCACCAGCTCCTCATCTGCCACAATCCACCCGGGCATCTTCAGCCGCTTTTCCAGCTCCGCAATCATCTCCTGCTTGCTTTCCCTGTGGCTGGCCAGGCTTACCATAGGCCGCTTCAAAAAGCAGTACAGCATCCCCACCGGCACGCTACCCTGCCCATGCTTCTCCGCCAGCAGCTGCCCTGCTACCAGAAGATAGGTCAGGAGCTGCAGCTTGATGCCGTAGTACACATCCATGATATTGATGGAGGCGCTGCCGGTCTTGTAATCCAGCACCATAAAGTAGCTGCCATCCTCCGTCATGTCGATGCGGTCAATCTGGCCATTCAGGGACAGCATGCTGTGATTGGACAGCCTGTAGACCAGCTCCACCGCCTGCTCATTCTCATCCCGAGCAAAAATCCCGAAGCCCTGCTCAAAATAGCAGGGATGGAGCTTGCTTACCGCATCAAAAGCACAAAGCCGCTTCAGGGCAAAGTTCGCCGTGTTCTCAATGCGCCTCAGCTGGATTTCCAACTGCTTCTGCTGGAAGATAATATTATTCTGCAAGCGAGGTGCCAGCCGGTGCAGGATTTCATGGCACAGCTGCCGCTGCTCCGCCTCCTCAACATCGCTCCAGCGCCTGCCTTCCCTCTTGAGCTGCTCGCCAAACTCACGCAGCACTCCGTGGAGCAGGGTACCCAGCTCCGGGCTGCTGAAGCCGCGGATTTTCCGCTCCTGCAATTTCAGCCCATATTGGGCAAAATACTGAAAAGGGCAGTGATTGTACCTTTCCAGACGGGTAACGCTGCCCCGGAGATAGCCCTTGGGGGCAAAAAGCTGCCCTGCCAGCTCCTCCGGCAGCCTGTCCGCCCCCATCCTGCTGACAAGAGCCCTCTGCAAAGCCGTCAAGCCCATGGCCGGGTGCTCCGGAGCCGATTTTTTATTTTTTTCACGCTGAACAAGCAGCCAGTTGTAAACTGCCTGCCATTTATCCTCCATCACGCCATAATCCTTGCAGTGCCTGAGAGCTATGCCCAAGCCGGAAAGAGCCTGCCTGCCCTCCGCCACAAAGCCATCTCCCTGCAGGACCTGCCCCAGCTTCAGCTCCGGCACCAGCTTCCTCAGCCACTGCACCAGCCTGGCAGGTTCCCTGCCAGCCCCTGAGTCATCGGACAGGGCGTAGGATACCCAGAGATATTCCCTGGCCTGGGTAAAGCCCTTGTACAGAAGATAGCCCTCGTTGTAGCTGTTTTCCTGCCCGATGATGGACAGCCGCCTGCCGGACCTCCTGTCCCCGGCTTCCACCTGATTGATATAAATCCTGTCCGCATCCGACAGAATAACGTTCTCGCTGGAATGGCGGGGCATGCTGCCGGCATTGGCACCCGGCACATAAATCGCCCGCAGGTTGTCCAGGCTGTTCTGGTCAAAGGAAGCCAGGCTCACATAATCCAGCCCCGGCGGAATCATGCTCACTGAAAGGCTGTCCAGCCCCTCCCCGGTAACAGCGGCAAACTCCGCCAGGGACGGCTCCCCGGAACCTGTTCCCAGCTCCGCCAGCTGGTCAAGGAGCTCCATGATGCTGCGCCATATCTGCTGATGCTCCCTGGCGCCTGCCAGATGGCCCTGCTGCTCGTCCTCTGCCGCCCACTGCTCCAGCTGCTGCGGTACCCTGAGCTCCGTCAAAAAGCCATAGACCGCCTCCGCCATATCAGCGGCAGTTCCGGCAGGCTGCAGCGCCTCCTGCAATCTGAGCAATGGCTCTGCCACCTGACGACGGCGCCTGTCTGCCAGCTCCGCCCGTTGCAGCTGGCTCACATCGGCATCGCCATCTTCCTCATCAATGCTGTACCGGCTCACAAACTGCCAGTCCTCCGGCTGTGCCCAGATTTTTTTGCCCTTGATGCCGTATTCCAGCACATAATTTTCCAGCTCATCCATAGCATCCGGCAAAAGGCCGCAAGGCTCCTTGAAAAAGCCTGTTTTCAGGCAGCCAAAGACATTTTCATAGCTCCAGCCGCTGCGGCTGGTACAGATGGCAAGGGCTGACCGTATAAGCTCCGCCAAGGGATGATGGGTGCATTTCCGGCGAGTGGCACTAAAGAAGGGAATGCCGTACTCCTGCAGGACCATGCCTGCCATGCTGCCATAGCTGTCCTCATCCCGGATAAGGATGCCTATGTCACGCCATTTATAGCCCTCATCACGCACCAGCCGCACAATATCGTCCGCCATGGCTTCCAGCTCCAGCCGGATGGTAGCTGCTTCCGTGATGCGCAGCTGGGTGCTAATTGCATCAATTTCGTCAATTGCATCTTGCTGACCACTATTACCCTGATTAGTCTTATTGCTCTTATTAATCTTATCACTCTTAACGCTCTTAACGCTTTTAACGGTCTTTAAAGGTACAGGGCGATGAGAAAGCCACTGCCTCTCCATGTCTCTCAGGAGCGGCGATACAAACCTGGCTCCCCCTGCCATGAACCGCTCCCTTACCTCCATGTTCATTTCCCCTGCCAGCTCAAGCAGGTAGTTTCTCGTGCTCTGGCTGCGGTAAAAAATATCCTCCCGTGGCACATTCTGCCATGGCTGACAGTCAGATAAGGTGCTATTATCCAGCGTCAGGGATACATGTACCCGACTGCACAGACCGAAAAGCACCTGCAAAAGCTGCTTTTCCAATGGATTGAAAAACAGGAAGCCATCCAGCCACAGCTCCGCCCCCTGCACAATCTTCGATTTGGGCAGCTTTTCCAGAAGCTTGCAGAGAATGTCCTTGCCGTCATTGTAGCTGCCTGCCATGGCTTCATTGAAATCCTGATAGATAAGTGCCATATCCTGCAGCTTGCCGGAAAGACGCTTATCCTTTTCTGCCACCTGGCTGCCGATTTCCTGCAAGAGCTCCGGCGAAATGCAATAGCTTTTCAGCTCGTTGATAATATCCCCCAGCTCCGCGGCAAAGCCCCGCTGCCGGGCTGCCCTGGCAAAGGCAGACAGGCTCTTGTCCTTCAGCCGCCTGTCCAGAAGCTGCCGCAACAGCAGCTGCCTGCCCAGGTCTGTCAGCCCCGGCTCCAGACCGCCGCCTGTTTCCTGCAAAACCTGATAGGCAAAGCGGCGGAAGCCATAAACATAGCAGCGGCAAAAGCCCCTGCCCTCCTTGGCCAGCATGGCTGCCAGCTCACGCTCTGCCTTGTATGTCATGTGCTCCGGCAGCAGCAGGATAATGGCATCTCCTACCGGCTGCGCCAAAAGCTTATTCTTTATCTGCTCCAGGCAATAAGCGGACTTGCCGCTGCCTGCCCGCCCTGAAATAATCTCCAGCATACACTCACTCCCCTGTCAAATTATCCGATTCTCCGGCAATTTATTTGGAAATTCATCCAGTAATTTATCTGTAAATTTATTTGTAAATTTATTTGTTTTTCATCTATACTCCAATGGGCGGAGAGGCAATGCCAATGCGGGCACGCTCGCGCTATTATCCACGCCTAGCGGATGCTAAGCTCACGCTTCGCCTTCGGCTCGCGTATTGCTAAGCACCGAGGCGCGTCTCAATGCCCTGCATTGGCACCGCCTTCTCCCCCCATCACATATCTGCCAACAGT
>JAEDOE010000041.1 GCA_016302095.1 Anaerovibrio sp.
TGCTCACCGGCACGGGCAGCCTCAATAGCCGCATTCAGTGCCAGCAGGTTGGTCTGCTCGGCAATAGAGGAAATGGTGTCAATGATGACGCCGATCTGCTGGCTCTGCTCGCCAAGGCGCTCAATAACCTCTGCAATATGGGTAACAGTAGCATCAATAGTTTCCATGTTGTTCACCGCAGTACCTACATTGGCACGTCCCTGCTCTGCCACCTCGTCAGTCTCCTGAATCTTGTGGCTGCTTTCACGAATCGTAGCGGAGAATTCCTCCATGTGGGCGGTCAGGTTGCTGATGTTGCCGGAAGCGGTCTCCACCTCGGTAAACTGCTCACTGCAGGAGCCTGCCACATTCATCACGGACTCAGCAATGGACTTGCTGACAGTAGCTGCCTGCTCGGATGTGGAGGTCAGCTCCTCGGAGGCCGCTGCCAGATACTCGGCAGTCTCCACAATCTGCTGCATCAGCTTCAAGAGCTTGCCCTGCATATCATCCATAGCATGAGTCATGACACCCAGCTCATCCGGCCTGGCTGCCAATGCCCGCATCTCTGCCGCATCCTCCTGATGAGCGCGGAAATCGCCATCTCCCATCCACTGGATATGCTTGGTAACCAGCTGAATCGGCGTAGCAATACGGTTGCCAACATAAATGGCAAAAGCTACAAACAGCACCAGCAGAATGATGATAACAACTACAGCGGTCAGGATGCTGCTCTGCAGCTCACTCTGCAAAAGTGCCTGCTCCTCGGCAACCTGGGCATCAATCTGGTCAATCCAGACACCGGTACCCATTACCCAGCCCCATGGCTGGAAGCAGACAGTATAGTTGCGCTTCGGTAAAGGAGTGGTCTCATTCGGCTTGGCAAACATCAAATCAGTAAAGCCGCCGCCCTCCTTGAGGCCGTTGGCAAGCATCTCCTTGATGAAATAAGTGCCGTTCGGATCCACCAGGTCAATACGGGACTTACCCTCAGAAGGACGCCCTAAAAGAACCACGTTCACGCCTTCCTTGGTGTCAATCCAGAAGTAGCCCTTGCCATCATCGTAGCGCAGGTCACGCACCAGGTCGGCTGCTGCTTTCTGGGCTTCCTCCCTGGTCATCTCCCCGGCCTGCTCCTTCTTGTGCATCTGCTCAAGGATGCTGAATGCCACCTGGGTTTCCCCCTTCAGGCTTGCTTCAACATTTTCCTCCAGATTTGCCCGATAATGATCCAGCTGGGCGCGATTGTCCTGAATCTGCGAAAAAATAAAGAAACCGCCAACCAATAGCCCTGTCGCCACCGCTACACCTGCGATAATAGCAATCAGCTGCACCTTGATAGACCTGAAATTGCCCATTTCCCTAAAATCTGTCATCATATATACCCCCTAACATAATTACACACATATATACCTATGTATCTGCTTATATATCGGCTTTATACATGTCATCACTATAGAAACAATACCTGTTCTTGCCGCCGTTTTTTGCCTCATACATGGCAACGTCCCCCTGATGGAGCAAAACCTCCAGCGGTATGCCCGCCTTCTCTCCCATGGCAACGCCTATGCTGACAGACAAACCGCTAAATGCTTCCGTACTGGCAAAGAACTCGTGCACACTCTCCAAAAACCTGTCCAGCTGCTCCCGGACAGATTCCTCCGTCACCTCGCCCCGCATGACAACTACAAATTCATCACCGCCCATGCGGACATTAACAGCCTTCGGAAAATTCTGCTGCAAAACACCTGCGAAGCCCACCAGTGCATTATCACCTGCCTGATGGCCATGACTGTCGTTAAGCTCCTTGAAAAAATCCAGATCCATGTAACAGATTACCAGACGCTCGCGTCTCGCCAGCTTATCCAGCTTGAAAAAGCAGTATCGCCGGTTCAAAAGCCCTGTCAGCTCATCAGTCTGCGCCTGCTTCAAAAGCTTCCTGCGATACGCCTCCTCCTTGGTTACGTCCTTGGCAACGCCCACCGTTCCCATGAACTCCCCCTTCTCATCATAGAGAGGCGTCTTCAAGGTAATCATTTCCCTCATGCCGTCCTGGCCCATGACATGCTCCCGAAAGCGGCAGGTCCTGCCGGCCTCCTTCACATCCTGCTCAGTTTCCAGGCAGACAAACCTGCCGAGCTTGTATTCTTCCTTGCTGAGTCCCCAGATATAGTAATGCTGCTGTCCCCGGATATCCTCCTTGGTTTTGTTGACTATCGCACAAAAAGCATCATTGACACGCCAGTGCTCACCATAACGCCCCTTGAACCAGATAAGGTCCATACTGGTGTCAATCACCGACTGCAGCTCCAATTCCCACAGCCAGGCATCCTTTTTCAGCTTCAGCTCCTTCATCAGACGAACAAAGAGCAGCTTCGCCGTATCAAAGGTCAGGCTGCCGGGCCATACATCATCCACAGCTGCCAGCTCATCCCGGGACATGCCGGAGGCATCATCACGGCAAACAATGCACACGGCCTTCTCCCCGGCCAGCTCCCGGACTCGCTCCTCACATGTACCGGCAGAAGCCTTAAAAATCAGGACATCCGCCCCCTGCACATCAATCTCCCCAAAGCAGTCAGATATAAAAATCTTGTGGGTAAACCATTCCAAAGGCTCCACAGAATTTATAGCAGCCGCCGCCTCCGGCTCCAGTCCTACCAAATAGATATTCAGGTCACACTTATACATGCACGGCTCACACCCCTCATTCCGCAAATAAATGTGGAACTCTCACGATTACTATCTGTATTTTTATATTCGCTGTTTAATTGAAAAATCCTTCTTTTTTTACAATTATTTTTTTAATTTTATTGAAATTTACCGAAAAAAAAGCCATCGAAAAAATCGACAGCTCTTTTTATGGGTAATTTCGCTAAAAATTACTTGTTCACAGCATCCTTCAATGCCTTGCCAGGCTTGAAAGCCGGAACCTTGGCAGCGGCAATCTGAATCTCCTCGCCAGTCTGCGGATTGCGGCCTACACGGGCAGCACGCTCCCTAACCTCGAAGGTACCGAAACCAATAACCTGAACATTCTCGCCAGCAGCCAGGGACTCCTGGATAGTGCTGAAGAATGCACTTACTACTGCCTCAGTGTCCTTATGAGTCAGCTCGGCCTTTTTTGCAACCTTTGCAATCAATTCTGCTTTTGTCATTTTACTAATCCCCTTTCGGTTTCTAATACGGAAGCTATGATACCACATCTTTTAGCGTTTGTCCAATATTTCTTAGAACTTTCATTCCTTACAGGGGAATTTTCCTGAAAGATAGTGCTGATTACCCATATATTTGGCACAATTCCCTCTTTTTGTGCTATTATTATACATGCAGTATGCAAGCTTTCCTGCTAGCGACATGCAAAATTTGATGTACGAGGTGTTTACTATGCTAATAAAGATTGAACACGATTTTTTAAACAAACTGACCGATACGGAAAAAAACGTCATCAGCTTTATCAATTCCAATGCTGAAAAAATTTCCAGCATGTCCATCAGCGATGTGGCAGAGGCTACCTACTCATCCCCTGCCACTGTTTCCCGCACCATCAAAAAATGCGGCATCTCCGGCTTTGCGGAGCTTCGCTATATGCTCACCCAGCACACGGAAGCCAAGCAGGACACAACGGACATCAACGATATTTTCAACAAGTCCCTGACGGAAATCAGCAACACCATAGACCAGCTCTCCATTGATACCATACTCAAGGCAGTTGAGGAAATCCAGAAGGCTGAAAAAATTTTTGTTTTCTCCAAAGGGCTTTCAAACCAGGTGGCTTCAGAAATGACGCTGAAGCTGCAGGTGCTGGGAAAATGCGTTATCCTCAACACCGATTCCAACATCATGCAGGAGCTGAGCGCACATTCGGACAGCAAATCAGTGGTGATTATTTTCTCCATGTCAGGCAGCACGCCGGAGCTTATCTCTGCTGCTGAGCGCGCCTCCATGATGGGTGCCAGGATTATTGCCATTACCTGCGCCCCTCCTGAGCTGCCCCTGAACAAAATCGCCCATATCAAAATCCAGGGCTACAGCCACAGGAACCGCTCCTTTACCCGGGTGGATGTTACCTCCCGCCTGCCCCTCTATGTCATCAGCCGCATCCTGGTTGATTACCTGATGATACAGCACCAGCAGGCGGAAGCCAAAAAGATGGCACGGGAAAGGGCAAAGGGCAATCGCAATTATCATGTGTGATATGATGTGATGCTGTAGTGTAGTGTAGCGGCATATAACGAGACGGCATCAATGTGTGCCATCTCAGGCACGCTCGCGCTATTATCCACGCCTAGCGGTACTAAGCTCACGCTGCGCCTGCGGCTTGCGTATCGCTAAGTACCGAGGCGCGTCTCAATGCCTGATGATGGCACACACAGATGCCGTCCAGTTCGTGCCAATAGTGACATTCCATATCCTCCCGGTAATATTCACGTCACTGATTACACCAACGATTATTGATAAATACCGTAAAATACATATCAGCACAAAACTGCAATACCGAAACTGAAATTCCGGCAGGATAAAAACCTGTTCATATCAGCACGAACCAAAAACTGCTGGCATGTACCCAAAGAAAACTTTTGTTGCGCCTCGTTACTTCATTCATCAGAGCCGAAGGCGATAGATGAATGTTAGTAACGCGAGGCACAACGATAAGCGAGAGCGTGTTTTCGTGGGTACTGCCAGCAGTTTCGTATTTATGCTTCTGCTTTGTACTGTATACTTTATACGTTGTATCTTGTACCTTGCAATTTATACTGAATTTACGAGTTGCGCACAGTTTATGCCTTGTTCACGGAGCCACAGACCTCAATCTTCTGCTCCACATACTTCTGCACCTCAGCCATGCCCTGCTTGCAGTACTTCTTCGGGTCAAAGGCCTCAGAATTAGCAGCCATGAACTCCTTCACGCCCTTGGTAAAGGCAATGCGCAGGTCAGTAGCATAATTTACCTTGCAGATACCATTCTTTACGGAAGTGGTAACCTGATCATCAGGCACGCCGGAAGTGCCATGGAGTACCAGCGGAATGTCCACCAGGTCACGGATAGTAGCAATCAGATCAGTATTCACATGAGGAATTCCCTTGTACACGCCATGGGCCGTGCCTACGCCGATTGCCAGATAATCCACACCGGTCTTTTCCACGAAGATCTTTGCCTCGTCAGGATCGGTATATGGATTATCATCGCCGCCGTCCAGGTCATCCTCCTTGCCGCCGACCTTGCCAAGCTCTCCTTCTACTGACACACCGCCAGGATGGCAGGCATCCACAACACTCTTGGTCAGGGCAATATTCTCCTCCAGGGACAGCTTGGAGCCGTCAATCATAATGGAGGTATAACCGGCACGATAAGCAGCCATAGCCCGGTCAAAGCTGTCACCATGGTCAAGGTGCATAACTACAGGAACCTTGCTCCGTGCAGCGGCAGCAGCCACGTTAGCATAATAATAATCCACGCCTGCATACTTGATAGTGCCCGGAGTAGTCTGCATGATAACCGGGGAATTCTTCGCCTCGGCAGCAGCCAGCACAGCCATAACCATTTCCATATTCTCAACATTGAAGGCACCGATGGCATACTTGCCCTTCTTTGCCTCCAGCAGCATCTCTTTTGCGGTAACTAACATTTTAAATTTCCTCCTGCCTGATGGCCCGAATTACTTCATCATCTTTATGAAACGCTTGCACATATCACCCAGCAGCATCGCATTCATCAGGTGGTCCTGGGCATGCACCATCAGGAAGCACAGCTCCATATCCTCACCACCGGCCTCCCTGGCAATCATATCAGTCTGGGAATCATGGGCACTCAGCACAGTCTCATATCCCTCGCTGATCAGCTTCTCTGCCGCATCCCAGTCCTTATCAGCCATTGCGTCCATAGCCTTCAGGAACTGGGTACGGGCCTCACCTGCATAGGCTACGATTTCCATAGCCACCATTTCCATATCTTCTTTAGTCATTGTCAATGTCCCCCTTAAAACATCTAAAAATCATTTGTAAACTTCTTTAATACCTCTCGATGATGCAATGCCATATCCCGCAAAAGATAAGCCCTTACATCATACCACATTATCAGTCGTGATAATAGCCCTCTGCCCACTTCTGCTCAAACTCATCAAAGAGAGCATCGTTTTCAATGCAGTCATTCTCAGGTACCATGGCATCAATCCTGGCAATAAGTGCCTCCTTCTCAGGCGTAGGCTTGTACTCAGCATTCAGGAAGGCCTCAAGGATGTACTCGATAGTGCCTACTCCCAGCACGCGGCCGCCGCAGCCGATGACATTGGCATTCAGGTTCTCCTTGGCAGCAACAGCAGTCTGCACATCAGCCACGCAGGCACCGCGGACGCCCTTGACCTTGACAGCGGAATTGTTGATGCCGATGCCGGTACCACAGATGCATACCCCCAGATCAGCCTGGCCGGTAACTACAGCCTTTGCCACCTTGCGGCCAAAAATTGGATAGTGGGTGCGGATGAAATCATAAGTACCTACATCAATAACCTCATGGCCCTGCTTCTTCAGGAACTCAGCTGCCTTAATCTTAATATCAGTAACAATATGGTCACAGCCAATAGCGATTTTCATAATTACTTTTCCTCCTGTTTCACGTTATCCTGCTTATCAAAGCTCACGGTTCAGCATATCGATGCGAATCTGATGGCGTCCCCCATCATACTCGGTCTTGACAAAATTCTCAGCCAGCTGGCAGGACAGCACATCAGCAGTAATATTGCAGCCCATGGTAATAATCTGGGTACTGTTGTGATGGCGTGTCATGCTGGAGGTATAATCCTCATAAACAGGAGCGCATACAATACCGTGGTTCTTGGCAGCGATATTGAAAGGAACTACGCCATAATCGTCTACCACGATACCCCTGGTAATCTCCCCCTTGTTCACCAGATCCACCACATTCATGGTAGCAGTGAAAATGTCCTTGTCAGACACATCCACAACCTCATAACCGGCACCGCTCAGATGCGCCTTGATAACATCCTTCAAACGGGCACCTACCTCATTAGCAGAAATTGCAACCTTCATGTCCAAATCTCCTTTGCATAATTTATTTCTCTACACCGGCATTTTTGATTACCTTCATCCCGGCTTGCCGGTGTTTCCCTTGCTATGGTTACATTATAGGACACTATCTGCATGGTATGTTTTCAGCCTCTGAAAGCATTTTCATGTTGCTTTTACACCTTTTCTTTTTTATTGCCCCGGCATTTTTCCCCACAAAAAAAGAGCAGGCTGCAAACCTGCTCCCCTTATATATTGCTGTCTTGTCACTTAGCCCTGCCAATCAGCACAGTCTTGCCTTCAAAGGCAAAACCATACTTCCATTATCCCCATGCCTAAAGGCAGGGGCTTTACGTCACATTCGGTAAAATAACAGGGAGAACCATCAGCTCTCCCTGTCAATAGATTTTATTATAATGGAAATTTTCTCAGCCCCACAATTCAAGTGCCTTTTTCGCCATACGGCTACCGTAGATACGGAAGGTCTCCACATAATCATCCGCCTGCTCCCGGATAGCCACCGGCCCAAGATGGATAGTCAGCCCGTCCTGGCTGCCGCCGGAATACACCAGCATGCCATAGCACATGAAATGAGTCTGAATCATCTGGATGGCAGCCTCGCCACCCCCATGCACATAACGAGCCGTTGCAAAAGCACCTGCCAGCTTGCCAGCCATCTCATAGCTGCCGCACTTCTCCAGGAAGCACTTTACCGTGCCTGCCATATCTGCAAAATAGGTAGGCGTACCAAGGATTACACAGCGGCTCTCCTTTACCCACTGCTCATCTACTGCCTCAATGGACATGGCACGAGCCTCAACGCCTTCTGCACTCATGGCATCAGCAATAATCTCCGCAAAACGCTTTGTAGTTCCCGACACGGAAAAATAAAATACAGTCGCTTTCATATAACGTTTCTCCACGAACTATTTTTATCAATAAGCCTCGGACTTGTCCGCAATATTCTTCTGAATATAGGCAATAAACTCATCCACCGGCATGGTAGCAGTGTCCTTCTCCCCATGCTTGCGCATGTTGACAGTGCCACTTTCCATCTCCTGATCGCCCACTACCAGCATATAAGGAATCTTCTTCACCTGTGCCTCACGCATCTTGTAGCCAACCTTCTCGTTGCGGTCATCTACCTCTACACGGAGCCCCAGGTCAAACATCTTCTTTTTCAGCTCAAAGGCATAATCCATGTGCCTGTCAGTGATAGGCAGGATTTTTACCTGCACAGGTGCCAGCCAGGTCGGGAAAGCACCGGCATA
>JAEDOE010000042.1 GCA_016302095.1 Anaerovibrio sp.
TCTATTATATCACCTTCGCGGAAATCCTTGTAGTCCTTAATGGTAATACCGCACTCATAACCGGCAGCTACTTCCTTCACATCATCCTTGAAGCGGCGCAGGCCATCCAGCTCCCCGTCAAATACCTCGATGTTGTCACGGACGATACGGATTTTGGACTGGTTGGTAATCTTGCCTTCCAGCACATAGGAGCCTGCCACCAGTGCCTTGGAGAACTTCATCACCTGGCGAATCTCCACCTTGCCCTGGATAACCTCCTTGTACTTAGGTGCCAGCATGCCGCTCATGGCATCCTTCACATCGTTCAGGGCATCGTAGATAACGCGATAGGTGCGGATATCAATAGCCTCCGTATCTGCTACACGGCGGGCATTGGCATCAGGACGCACGTTAAAGGCAATAACCAGCGCATTAGAGGCAGATGCCAGCATAACATCGGACTCGGTAACGGCACCAACGCCGGAGTGCACGATGCGCACACGCACCTCGTCGTTCCTATTAAGCCCCAGCAGGGAGCTGTTCAATGCCTCTACGGAGCCCTGCACGTCAGCCTTCACCACGATATTCAGGTCCTTCAGCTGTCCCTCCTGAATCTGGTTGAACAGGTCATCCAAAGAAACCTTCTTGGCGTGAATCATCTCATTGCGCTGCTTCTCCATGCGCTTCTCAGCAATGGTACGGGCCTGCTTCTCCTCCAGGGCTGCCAGCTCATCACCGGCGGCAGGCACATCGTTCAGGCCCAGCACCTCTACCGGCACGGAAGGGCCTGCCTTCTTCACGTTCTCGCCCCGGTCGTTGAGCATGGCGCGTACCTTGCCGTAGGTAGTGCCAGCCACGATAGAGTCACCGATGCGCAGGGTACCTGACTGTACCAGCACTGTAGCCACAGGTCCCCTGCCCTTGTCCAGCTGAGCCTCGATGATGACGCCACGGGCCTCACGCTTCGGATTTGCCTTCAGCTCCTTCATCTCTGCCACCAGCAGCACCATTTCCAGCAGGTCATTGATACCGATATTCTTCTTGGCAGAAACCTCTACCATGATGGTATCGCCGCCGTATTCCTCCGGCACCAGGCCATGCTCCATCAGCTCGTTCTTCACGTTGGCAGGGTTGGCACCCGGCTTATCAATCTTGTTGACAGCGACAATAATAGGCACATCTGCATCCTTGGCATGGTGGATTGCCTCGATGGTCTGAGGCATAACGCCATCGTCAGCAGCTACCACCAGAATGGCAATATCTGTTACCTGGGCACCGCGGGCACGCATGGCAGTAAAAGCCTCATGGCCCGGAGTATCCAAAAAGACAATCTTCTTGCCCTGGCACTTTACCTGATATGCACCGATATGCTGGGTAATGCCGCCAGCCTCGTGGCTTGTTACAGATGTCTTGCGGATAACGTCCAAAAGGGATGTCTTGCCGTGGTCAACGTGTCCCATAACGGTAACAACCGGCGGACGAAGTACCAGTGACTTAGGGTCATCCACAATCTCAGGAATGAGGGTAGGGTCTACCTCCGGCGGCAGCTCCTCCACATTGACGCCGAACTCGCTTGCCACCAGGGCAGCCGTATCAAAATCAATCTCCTGATTGATGCTTGCCAATACGCCCATGAGCATCAGCTTCTTGATGATTTCTGCCGCAGTGCAGCTCATCTTGCTTGCCAAATCCTTGACAATAATGGTCTCGCCTACCTTGATGTTCTTTGGACGGGCGATTTCCATCTTTGGTGCCGGCTGCTGATTCCTGCCGCCCCGGTTATTCCTGCCCCGGTTATTTCTGGCATTATTGTTGCCATTGTTGTTGTTAAAGCTGTTGCGGCCATTCTTGCCATTGCGGTCATTGCGCTCGTTGCGCCCGCCACCATTCTGGCGGTTACGGTCATTTCTCTCCATTCGGTCAGCACGCTCCATCCGGTTATCGCGATTATTCCTCTTATCGTTCCTATCGTTGCGGTCGCCCTTGTCATTCCGGCTGCCGCGGTCTGCACGGTCATTGCGGTTGCCGCTGTTCTGTCCGCCACGCTGATTTTCGTTGCGGTTGCCGCTGTTCTGGCCGCCACGCTGGTTTTCGTTGCGGTTGCCGCCGTTCTGGCCGCCACGCTGGTTTTCGTTGCGGTTGCCGCCGTTATTTTTTGCATCATGCCTGCCCTGTCCGCCCTGATGAACCTGCTTCTGCCCATCATTTCTCTGCTTTCTGGCATCAGGCTGGCTGCCGCCATGCTTCGCCTGTCCCTGCTTCTGCTGACCGCCATTCTGCTTCTGCTGTGCCTGCGGCTTCTGCTGTCCCTGCTGCTTTGACTGCTGCTGGGGCTTTGACTGCTGTCCCTGTGCCTGTGGCTGAACCTGCTTCTGCCTGTTCAGGGACTGCGGCGGCTGCTTTACGGCAGCCTGTGGCTGAGGCTTGCCCCCCGGCTGGCTGTTTCCCTTCAATTCCTTCACCACCAGCTGCCTGGCTGCATCATCCACAGTGCTTGAATGGGATTTTACCTCTACGTTATTCTTGCGTAATATATCCAATATAGTCCTGTTGTCAGTATTAAGTTCTTTGGCAATATCATAAACTCTGTGTTTTGACATTAATCCACCCCCGTATCACTATCTGACCGGCAGTGCTTGGCTATTGCATTGGCAAAGCCTGCGTCCAATACCGCAGCTGCAGCCCTGAAATCCTTGCCAATACAATGACCAAGCAGCTCCCTGTCGCCTAGATAGAATAGTTCTATTTTTGCACTTGCCGCCAGCTGCCGGTAACGCTTCTTCGTCTCCTCTGAGGCATCCTTCGCCACCAGCAGCAATCTGGCCTTTTTTCCTTCCACTGCCTTGGCAACGGCAAAATCACCGGAGGCTATCCGCCCTGCCCGCTGTGCCATGCTCAGCAGATTAAAAATCTTCTGTTCGTTCATCATCATGAAAAAAGCTGCTCTCTCAGCTGGTCATAAACAGCCCTGTCAATGGCTCCCTTAAAGGAACGCTCAAAGCGATGCTCCTTCACAGCCTTCTCAAAGCACTCTTTATTATTGCAGATATAAGCACCCCGGCCGGATTTCTTGCCGGTCATATCCACGGAAAACTCCCCTTCCGGACTGCGTACAATGCGTACCAGCTCCTTCTTGGGCTTCTGCTCCTGGCATCCCAGGCACAGCCTGGCAGGAATCTTCTTTACCGCTGCCATAGTTATACCTCAACCTTGTCCTCATCCTGCGGAGCAGCCTCAGCATCAGCAGCATCTGCAATCTCAGTGCCATCTGCCTCAGCATCAGCAGCTTCCTCTGCACTGTCAGCAGCCTCACCTGCTTCCTCCGCCTCATCTGCCTCAAAGGTATCATTCTCAAACTCAGCCAGGAAGTCCTCGCCCCCCAGCTCATCAGCAGCCTCATCTGCACTGTCAGCGGACACAGGCGGCTGGAACTCGCCTTCTTCCTCTGCCTGGGTTTCGCTCTTGATATCGATCTTCCAGCCGGTCAGCTTGGCTGCCAGGCGGGCATTCTGACCTTCCTTGCCGATAGCCAGGGAAAGCTGATAATCAGGCACTACCACCCTGGACATCTTCTCGCTCTCTGCCACATCCACGCTGACTACCTTGGCAGGGCTGAGGGCATTGGCAATGTACACTGCCGGATCCTCGCTCCACTTGACAATATCAATTTTCTCGTTCCTGAGCTCATCTACAATCGCCTGAACGCGGAAGCCCCTGTGGCCTACGCAGGAGCCAATCGGATCCACGCTCTCATCCTTGGCATAGACAGCAATCTTGGAGCGCATGCCTGCCTCCCTTGCCACGGACTTGATTTCCACCACGCCATCGTGAATTTCCGGCACCTCCAGCTCAAACAGACGCTTCAAAAGGTCAGGATGGGTTCTGGACAGCAGCACCTGGGGACCCTTGGTGCTGTTCTTTACCTCGACAATAATCGCCTTGATGCGGTCATTGACAGCATATTCCTCGTTAGCAATCTGCTCAGCCTGAGGCATAATCGCCTCGGTCCTGCCCAGGTCAACATAGACATTCCTGTTTTCCACCCGCTGCACAAGGCCGGTGACAATATCACCCTCACGGCTGGAAAATTCCTCGTAGATAATGCCCCGCTCCGCCTCACGGATGCGCTGTACCACCACCTGTTTGGCAGTCTGGGCAGCAATGCGCCCGAAGTTTGCCGGAGTCACCTCCACCTCAAGGGTATCATCCAGCTGGTAGTTAGGGGAAATCTGCTGTGCCATAGCCAGGGAAATCTCCTGAATGTTGTCCTGCACTTCCTCCACCACCGTCTTGATTGCATATACATGGTACTGCCCGCTGGTGCGGTCAAGGGTGACACGCACATTCTGGGCGGCATTAAAGTTGCGCTTGTAGGCAGCCACAAGTGCCGCCTCTATTGCATCAAAGAGGATTTCCGGATTGATGCCCTTTTCCACACCCAGTTCCCTGAATGCAGCCATAAAGCCACTATCCTGCGCCTCTGCCGGTTTTGCCTTCTTACTTCTTGTAGTTCTGGTAGCCACTACTATTTTACCTCCTAAATTCTATGACTGGTTACCAATCATCATGTAATCTTGCCTTGTAATTCTGGCCTGTTCCTTAAAAATCTATATGCAGGTTTACCTTGGCTACTTTATCCATAGGAATCACCCGTTCATCCACGGTGACATTCTCACCATCGTATGACTTCAGCTGGCCTGTAATCACCTTTTCGCCATCCAGCGGCGCAAAGAGGCTCACATCAACCAGCTTGCCCTGCTCCCGCTGGAAGTCCTTCGGCTTCTTCAGCTCCCTGTCCAGCCCCGGGGAAGACACCTCCAAAATATAGCTGGTCCTGATCAAGTCCCTGGCATCGAGAATTTCCTCCAGGCGGCCGCTTAGCTCCTGACAATCGTCAATCTCTATGCCGCCTTCCTTGTCGATAAACACCCTGAGATACCAGTCACGCTCCCGGACATAATCCACAGCCACCAGCTCCAGGGGCGAGCCTGCAATCAGCTCCTCCACAATACTCTCAACCTCGTTCTCAATTCTGCTAGCCAAAAAAATTCCTCCCTTCCCGGCAGCAACAAAGCGATTTTATTATTTCAAAGAAAAGAGTGGGTGAATGCACCCACTCTCGAAAAGACTTAAATCAATTGCTATAGCTATTGTAGCATTTAAAATCCCTTTTGTAAATAGCTGCCGCAAAAAATATTCCCCATGGCCAAATTACCATGCCGCAGGACGCCCTGCACAGCCTCACTGGACAGCGCCGGTCCTGATTTCCGTGTCGTAATTCTTGTCATCAAAAAATCTCGGCCGGGAGGCATCAAACCGCCGGTTGATAATGCTCCGTGCCGGGTCGTAGTCAGCAGTCTGCACATCCACAATATCCAGCATAGTATGAATCATATCATCAGTCATGTACGGATTTTCCACCGCTGCCTGAATAGCGGCCCACTTCTCAGGATGCAGCTCCTTAAACCTATCCGAAGCCCAGATAATCACCGGAATCTCTATCATGTGGCGGCTTGGGTTTTCCTCGATATGCCCGGTAAAGCCTCCCTCGTCATACACCGCCTCCCCGTGGTCCGGCACATAGACCACGATGGAATCCTCCCCGGTGCAGCGGAACTTGTCGATAATGCCGCTGACGATATAATCGTTGTAGTAAAGGGCATCATCATACTGGGCAATTACCGTCTTCTGGGCCTCGTTTACATTCAGCTGGATATCATCCTTGGTAAACTTGGTAAAGATATATGGGAAGCGGTTGTAGTAAAGTCCGTGCCCCCCCATCAGATGCACCACATAAAAATTCTTCTGCTCATCCCGCTGGGCAATGGCCTCATCCACCAGGGGAAACAACGCCCCATCCTCCAGGCCGTCATCCTCCCTTGAGTCCCTTATCCTGGTAAAATGGCTCACATTGCTGTGGGCGGCATAAATCTGCGCCACGTTGCCCCAGATGCCGGAGCTTTCCTGATTGGACAGCCAGTAGGTCTTGTAGCCTGCGCTATTCATGATATCAATCAGGTTGCTGTACTCGTACCATGGCTTGTCCGACTCGTGGTTGCAGAAGGTAAAGAGCTTGCTGAGAACCGCTATGGTGGTAGAATGAGGGCTAACCACATCACGGAAAACACTGATTTCCCCCCGTGCCGCCATATCATCAAGATTTGGCGTGTTGGGCAGGTAATAGCCATACAGGTGCATGTGGTTCCTGTTGGTGGACTCCCCCAGGATGAACACCACATTCTTGATTTTGCCATCATTCCTGGTCAGCTCCACATCTGCATCCAGGTGGCTGGACAGCTCCCGGTACGCCCTGATATTGTCAATCGCCGTAGAAGATGACAGCACCAGCCTCTGCATCGGGAACATGGTGTCCCACAGCACCTCTATATGCAGGCTGAAAAGAATAACCGTATAGGTAATGGTCACCGCCAGCAGGCAGCTGGTCAGCACCCTCTTGCCTGCCTGGTCAAAATGCAGCCTCTGCCAGGGCTTGTTGAGAAAGAGCCAGATACCGCCGGACAGCAGCAGCACAACCCATATCCACTCCTGCACCCCCATATACATGGTGACAAACTCCCCTGCCTCCTTCATGTTGGTTTCCAGCAGGGATGCCACCACTCCTACGCCAATCAGGGCGGTGTAATTGTACACCACTACACCCTCAATCAGGAAGGGCACGAAGAAAACTGCCAGCAGGACAAGCTTCAGTATTTTCTGCGCCAGCTCCGGCAGCTTGTCAATGAGAAAGCACAGCACCAGATTTATCAGCAGCATAAAGCAGGCAAAGGAAAACATCGCCTCGCCGTTTTTCTTCATAACCATGTAGCAGCACATAGGCAGGCAGTTAAACACAAAAAATGCCAGGTAAAACGCCCCCTGCCGCTCCAGCAGGTGGCAGGTGCCCATGATGAACTTGTCTAAAGACTGTTTCACTAGTTTCTACTCCTTCTCCTATAGCGGAGCCAGCATTCTATAGCTGGTCCATCATCCTGTGAGTCTGAGGAATCACCCTCACGTCTGACAGCCTTGCCAGTGCCCTCTGCTGCAGCTCCAGCATATAGCCCGGCTCTGCCCCGGGCACACCATTCATAGGCGTCACCGGCTGTAAGATCAGCAGCACCGACGGCTCCACGGCGGCAATCACCTCTACCGCCCTGTCAAAATCCGCCTCTACCAAGTCCCCCGGCACCACCAGCTTGGCATAAACATCCTTCCCAGCCTCCACAGCCAGCCTGAGAAACCTCTCGTGCTCCTGCCACATCTCCCTGCCTGTTGCCTGAGGCAGCTTGATGTCCATGCTGATAATATCCGTCCAGGGCAGCACCTCCGCCAGCCTGTCCGGCAAGGTGCCGTTGGTCTCCAAAAAACGCTTGCAGCCAATCAGCGGCAAAAGCTCCTTCAGGAGCTCCGTATGCAAAAGGGGCTCCCCCCCGGTGAAGCTCACCGCCTGATGAGGCACCGCCTGCAAAAACTCATTGATATATGCCGCCAGCTCATGGCTGTCCACCGGGTTCATAATCTCCCGGAACCGCCTGGCACCGGGGGTGATTTCCACATTGCACATAAGATGGGTGCCCGGGGCGTTCTCCGTATCGCAGTAGCGGCACTGAAGATTGCAGCCCTCAAAGCGGACAAACAGCTGACGGCAGCCTACATACCGTCCCTCCCCCTGCACGGAGGAAAAAATTTCAATCAAATTCGCCTGCATACTGCCACCTCATTCAGAATAAATAACCGAGGACTTGGGAGACTCCCAGACCTGTATCTGCTTCAGCTTCACATGAGGAAGCTCCCGGAAGAACTCCGCTTTTGCCATTTCTTCATACACATACTGAGCGATATTTTCCGCTGTAGGGTTTTTGCCCTCAGCAAAGGCAGGCAGCTCATTCAGCAGCCTGTGGTCAAGGTTTTCCAAAAGCGCCCGGAGCTTTCCCTTCACCAGCTTGAAGTCCACCAGCATCCCCAGCTTATCCAGCTTATCTCCGGCTACTACAGCCTCCACAGTCCAGCTGTGGCCGTGGAGCCTGTCGCACTTGCCGGGATAGCCTGCCACCCTGTGGGCAGCCTCAAACTCTGCACTTACATGTATCTCAAACATTGTCGTTGCCCCCTTCAATCAATCGCACACATACAATAAAGAGGCTCCCTGCAGAAGCCTCTCGCCAAGGAGCTGCCGTAAGGCATGACTGCCCGGCAGCTATTTCTTTGCCCTTATCAGGCT
>JAEDOE010000043.1 GCA_016302095.1 Anaerovibrio sp.
TAATGCCGTCCTGGGACAGCTGGCGGCGGTCACGCAGCACAATATTGCCCACATCTCCTACGCCGAGGCCGTCAATCAGCACCCTGCCGGAGGTCACACGGCCTGCCACATAGCCTTTGTCCCGGGTAAACTCAAGAATTTGCCCATTTTCCCCGATAAAGATATTTTCCTTCGGCATCCCCAGCTCTGCTGCCAGCTTGGCATGCTTCACCAGATGACGATACTCGCCATGTACAGGAATAAAGAACTTCGGGCGCACCAGATTGTGCATCAGCTTGAGCTCCTCCTGACTGGCATGGCCCGATACATGGATGCCATTTTCCCTGCCGTACACCACATTGGCTCCCAGCTTCAGCAGGTTGTCAATAGTACGGGATACCAGCTTTTCATTGCCAGGAATCGGCGTAGCAGAAATAATAATGGTATCTCCCGGCACAATCCCCACCTTGCGATGGTCAGACTGGGACATGCGAGTAAGGGCTGACATAGGCTCACCCTGGCTGCCGGTAGTGATGATGACCATCTGCTCCATGGGATAATTGCCGATATTGTCTATATCCACCATAGTCCCCTCAGGAGCCTGGATATACCCCAGCTCCAAAGAGATATTTACCACATTTACCATGCTGCGCCCCAGCACTGCCACCTTGCGCTTGTAACGTACTGCGGTGTTGATAATCTGCTGGATGCGGTGCACATTGGAAGAAAAAGTAGCAATAATGATGCGTGAACGGGCATTGTGGAATGCCTTGTCAAAAGAGGCTCCCACGGTACTCTCGCTAGGCGTATGGCCTGCACGCTCCGCATTGGTGCTGTCTGCCATCATCAGCAGGACGCCCTTGTTGCCCAAATCCGAAAACCGGCGGAAATCCGTCATCTTGCCATCAATAGGGGTGTAATCCAGCTTAAAGTCGCCGGTATGAATAATCGTCCCCATCGGCGTTGTTACCGCCAGTCCCACTGCATCAGGAATGCTGTGGTTCACCCGTATAAAGTTCACATGAAAACAGCCTGCCTTGATGGTATCTCCCTGCATAACAGCACGAAGATTGCCAGAATCCACGCCGTTCTCCTGCAGCCTGCCCTCCAGAATGCCCAGCGTCAGCCGCGTACCATAAACGGGAACATTAATCTGCTTCAGCACATACGGCAAGGCACCGATATGGTCCTCATGACCATGGGTCAGCACAATAGCCTTCACCTTGTCCTTATTTTCCACCAGATAGGAAATATCAGGAATCACCAGGTCTATGCCGAGCATTTCTTCATCAGGGAACATCAGGCCTGCATCAATAAGTAAAATCTCGTCACCATACCGTACTACGGTCATGTTCTTACCAATTTCGCCTAATCCACCCAGAGGAATAATCTGTAATTTTTGCTTTTCTTTTGCCAAAAATCACACCTCCATATATTTTATTTTTAATTAACAAAAATCTAACCCTAAATCATCTAAGTCGAACCGTTCAATTAATTATACTTTATGCTCAAAATGCTTAAAAAAAACACGCAACAAAACCCAGTGTGACAATCGTCCCGGCACACTGAGCATAAAAAAATCTTCATAAAAATCGACCGTTCTGCTCATTACAATAGATTATATCATATAAGTGCACAAATTGTAAAGCGTGCATAAAATTGGAAAGCTTGCCAAAAAGCATCAAAAAACGGCACGGCACTGCTGACAAATATGCCAGCACATGCCACGCCGCTCCTGCAACCTGCTCCCCCGCCTTGCCGGGGCATCGGTTCACTCCAGCTTATTCAGCTTAATCCGCTTATTTAGCTTACTCCACTTATTTAGCTTATTTCGCTTACTCAGCTTCTTCAGCATCACAAAGCTCGTTATAAGCCTTCTGTACAGCCTCGAACTCCTCATCAGTAGGATCCACATACTCATCCTCGCCATTCTCGTCCTTGACAATCTTGGCGATGATGACATTCTCCTCCTCATCAAAGCTCTCGTCATTCTCCACATTCAGGCCAACCAGCAGGGCAAAATCCTGCCCATCCACAGGAATAATCATCTCCTGCTGATAGTACAGGGAATTGCCGTTATCATCATTAAACTCAACTACGATATTCTCGTCCATCTCATCAAGCATCTTATCAGCCATCATAGCACCTCACATTCTAAAACAATAAAGCTTAACTCGCTTACTCGTTCCATTCTACCCTACCTGACATTGGCTTGTCAAGCCACTCTGCCTGCCCTCTCCATAGATAAATATCCTGCACTATATATCCTCTGTCTCCATGCCGGCTAAATTCTTGCTGCGATAATGGCTGACAACCTTGTTCAGAAAGTCAAAGGCCGTCCTGACGATATCATTGCTGGCAAAGTAATCTATGTGCCGGGAAAAGCGATTATTTACCACCAGGTACAAAAGCTCCAGCTGCTTGATTTTTTCCTTCCTGCTGGTAACAATCTTGTCAAATACCTCCATTGTAGTGACAAAATCATACAAGAAAGGCACGGACAGCTTGGTGCTGCGCATGGAAACGCCAATCCCCGAAATCTCACTGACGATCCGGCAGATTTCCTCGGATTTTTCCGCCTGACCGTCATCCACTGCCCGCAAATCATGCAGCAGGCAGTTGTTGTGGGCTATGCTGTTCCTGATATTGCGCACGGAATAAAAATAATCCGGGTTGACATGCTTCTGGTCGTATTTGCTGTAATAAAAATCGTACAGCACAATCAGATTGGTAAAGGTCAGCACCTCGATGATATTCCAGACCGCAAAGTTATCCTTGTACTTCTTTATCAGCCCGGCAGTATAGGGTGCCTTCTGCCTCTCAATCTCTCTTGCCAGCCATGGCTGTTTTTTGAACAGCTCTGTCACAATGGCATAGCCATCCTCACGCTTGTTTTTTTGCAGGGATGCCAGCAGATTGATTTTGGCAAAATGCTCCACATCCATCACGATAGGGAACATAACGCGCCGCAAATACACATCCAGCAGGGACAGCTCCTTGAGATAGGCAAAATCCAGGTCAATGTACTCCCCCATCCTGTCACCTTTGCGGTATTTGTCATAATTATTGGCATAAAACTTCAAGCGAAAATAATAAGTATGGTTCGCCAGAAACTCCTTGGCCTTTTTCTCATCAATCATCTCAAAGGTAATTCCCTTTGACTTCATCTGCTGAATCTGTCCATCAATATTAAACTTTTCCCTTGGCATACATTCACTTCCTGTCCTGCAAAAAATCAGATGAGCGCGGCTATTACAATAATATTACCATATATGAAAAAATAATGAAATGATTTTTAAGTTTTACAGCAACATGTTAAAAATAGAAGTTATTATATAGTTTTTATTCATATAATCCACCATATTCTGCCAAATATTTTATAGTTTTACGCAAAAACTAACTCTCTTATAACAGTTTTTTCTGTATAATAACATATCTTATGTTACTTTTCAATTATTTATGTTATTTGGATGTAATCAATATGATTGCTATGTATATTTAGTTCAGGTGTACAATTATGCTTACTGCCTGCACCTTGGCCAGATTTGTGGCAAAGCCACACTTCAATGAAAAATGAATCAATATTTTATTATTCCTCATACAAAAAACAGAGCCGCAGCTTTTCAGCAAAACGGCTCCGCCTTTATGACAAAAATAAAATTGAGTTAAATACAAATCAAACCTAAACAAACGCTGTCACTTTCTCAGCTTCATTACCCTGTCAAGAATAATATACGCCAGCTCCTTCTTGCTCATCAGCGGCAGTTCCTCAATGGAGCCGTCCCGCTTCAGAAGCTTGATGAGGTTGGTATCCACGTTGAAGCCTGCCTGAGGCTTTGATACATCATTGGCCACAATCATGTCAAGGTTCTTCTTTTCCAGCTTGCCCTTGGCATATTGCAGGAGGTTCTGGGTTTCTGCCGCAAAGCCCACCAATGTCTGATGGGGCTGCTTCATCTCCCCCAGCTCCTTCAATATATCCGGGTTCTTTTCCAGCACCAGGGTAAGCTCCGCATCATTTTTCTTGATTTTCTGGTCGGAGACATTTTTTACGCGATAGTCAGCAACTGCCGCCGCCTTAATGACTATGTCGCAGGCAGGAAATCTCTCCTGCACCAGCTGGCGCATTTCCCGGGCGGACTCCACGCCGAAAAACTCCACACCGGCTGGCGGCTGCAAGAAGGATGGCCCGGAAATCAGCGTAACTTCCGCCCCCAGCCTGGCAGCAGCCTCAGCAATGGCATAACCCATCTTGCCGCTGGAACGGTTGCCGATGTAGCGCACCGGGTCAATAGGCTCACGGGTACCGGCAGCTGTCACCAAAATCTTCATCCCCTGCATGGTGCTGCCCATGGTATTGTCCATAGTGTTGCCATCAGCACTTTCCACGCTGCCACCTTCCCCGGCAAAATAATTCTCCAGCACCTCCACCAGCTCCGCAGGTTCCGGCATCCTGCCGATGCCGCTGGTGCCGCAGGCCAGATGGCCGCTGGCAGGCGGTATCAGCTGCCAGCCCCGCTGCTGCAGGGTGGTGATATTCTGCTGGGTAACAGGATTTTCATACATATTGCTGTTCATGGCAGGGGCGAAGAAAATCGGTGCCCTAGTTGCCAGAACCGTGGTGGTAAGCATATCATCAGCTATGCCAGCTGCCGCCTTGGCAAGCACATTAGCCGTAGCCGGAGCGATCAGCACCACATCAGCCAAGGTTGCCAGGGCAATATGCTCCACATCATAATTATGTATCTCCCCCCACATGGAGGTAATAACGGGATTGCCGCTGATTTCCCGCATGGCAGTCTCCGTCACAAAGTTCTGGGCGCCCCTGGTGAGGATAACGTGCACCTCAGCCCCCTTCTTGCGGAGGCGGCTTGCCAAATCCACGCATTTATAGGCGGCGATACCGCCGGTAACGCCCAGAACGATTTTTTTTCCATTCAACATATCGTTTCTTCCCAAAATCCAGTGCCTTACTTGATGCCGCTGGTCAGACGCTTGTAGGTGATCTTGCCCTCGTAGATTTCTTCCATGGCGTTGGTTACATCACGGGTAGAGGTACGCTTGGCAGTGACAGGATGGCTCTTGTCCATGATGTCACGGGCACGCTTGGCAGCCAAAGTTACCAGCGTATAACGGCTGTCCACCAGCGGTGTCAGCTGGTCCAGGTTAGGGGTTACGATGTTCATCTTACTCATTATGCATTCTCCTTCCACTGCTGCAAACCTGCCAGAAGCTCCTCATTCAGGTCAGTGCGGTGATGCTCCGCCTCAATGATGCCGGCAATGGCCTTTTCAGCAGCCTCTACCTTGTCATTAACCACCACATAACGATAATTATGGGCAATTTTTATCTCGTCTACAGCAGCACCCAAGCGCCGCTGCAGGCTTTCCTCTGTCTCAGTGCCCCTGCCTTTCAGGCGGTTTGCCAGCTCCTCCAGGGATGGAGGCAGCAGGAAAATAAACAGCCCCTCCGGCATTGCCTTCATGACATTCAGGGCACCCTGGGTATCAATCTCCAGCAGGATATCCTCACCGGCATTCAGCCTGTCCAGCACCTTCTGCTTCGGCGTGCCGTAATAGTTGCCGTAGACCTCCGCCCATTCCAGCAGCTCCCCGGCATCAATCATCTGCCGGAACTTTTCCTTGTCATAGAAATAATAATTTACGCCATCCTGCTCCCCCGGTCTTGGCTGCCGGGTGGTAGCGGAAATGGAGTAAGAAATCTCCGGATGGTTCTTCCTCAACAAATCGCATACCGTACCCTTTCCGGTGCCGGACGGCCCGGAAATCAAAATCAACAAACCCTTGCGCACAGCTAGTCCTCCTCTACAATGCGATGGGACATGGTATCAGGCTGCACTGCCGAAAGCACCACATGCCCGCTGTCCATAATTACCACAGCCCTGGTACGCCTTCCATAAGTCGCATCTATCAGCTGAAAGCGATCCCTGGCATCCTGAATAATCCTCTTGATAGGCGCGGATTCAGGACTTACTATGGCAACCACGCGGTTTGCCGATACCACATTGCCAAAGCCTATATTAATCAGCTTGATATCCAACGATAGCCACAACTCCCTTCAACTGCCAATATCAGGCTCTCGAATCTCAACTATCAGCCTGCAGCCATTGATTATCAACTTTCAGCCTGCATCCAGTATTTACTCAATATTCTGAATCTGCTCCCTGATTTTCTCAATCTCGCTCTTGACATCCACCACAAAGCGGGCGGCACCGGCAGAATTTGCCTTGGAAGCCACGGTGTTAATCTCCCGGTTCATTTCCTGAATGAGAAAATCCAGCTTGCGCCCTATAGGCTCATCCATGCCCATAATACTGCGGAACTGGTCAAAATGGCTGTGCAGCCGGACAGTTTCCTCCGTGTAGTTCACCTTGTCAGTGAACAGGGCAGTTTCCTGAATGATCCTGCTCTCGTCGATATCCTCCCTGGCCAGGTATTCCTCCAGCAGCTTTTCCAGCCTCTGGCGGTAGCTTGCCACAATCTCCGGGGCCAGCTTTTCCAGCTCTGCCACGAAGCCCTCCAGCACATCAATCCGTGCCAGCAAATCAGCCCTGATATTCTCGCCTTCGGCAGTGCGCATGGCCACCAGATTGCCAAGCGCCTCCTCAAAGGCTGCCAGCAAAACAGGCTCTGCACCAGCCAAATCCACATTTTCCTCGGTGATTTTCAGCACATCAGGATAGCTGGCAATCTGGGCAGCTGCAGGACGTCCCCCAAGCCCCAGCCGGTCATTAATCTCATCCAGTGCCTTGCCGTAGGCATCCACCAGCCCCATGTCCACGCTGATGGTCACAGCCTTGTCCCTCAGATCCTGAAAGCGCACATTGATATCCAGCTTGCCCCGGGAAAGATATTCTTTAATCTTTTTCGTCAGCTGGTTTTCAAACATATTCAGGCTGTAGGGCATGTGAAAATTCGTCTCCAGATACCGCTGGTTCACGGTTTTCAGCTCCACATGCACCTTGAAATCCTGATTTTCACAATCCCCGGCACCAAAGCCGGTCATACTCTTTATCATGAATAAATCCTCTTTTATCCTTTAACCCACAATTTAGCCCATATATTATAGCACTAAATAAAAACCATGACAACATTAATCCTGCAAAGGATATGTGCCGCTGAATACCTGCAGGGCAGGGCCTGTCATGTAGAGATGATTGTCCTGCTCATTCCACTCAATCACCAGCCTGCCCCCATCCAGCTGCACTTCCGCCCGGCGGTCAGACAATCCGTTCAGCACAGCCGCTGTCAGGGTAGCGCAGGAGCCTGTGCCGCAGGCCAAGGTAACAGCCGCGCCCCGCTCCCAGACCCGCATCCTGAGATGCTGGCGGTCCATGACCTGCACAAACTCGGTATTGGTCTTGCGAGGGAATTTTGCATGGGTTTCAAAAAATCTGCCCAGCTCATAAATAGGGAAGTTCTCCGCATCCTCCACAAAGACCACGCAGTGAGGATTTCCCATGGATACGCAGGTCATCTTAAATGTCTTGCCCTGCACCTGGATTTCCTCGTTGATTACCCTGTTCATGCCATAGCCAGCCACCGGAATCTTATCCCCTTCCAGCACCGGCTCGCCCATGTCCACCTCAATCATGGAAATATTGCCATTTTCCTTGATGATTTTCGGCACCAGGATGCCTGCGCCGGTCTCAACCGTAAAGGCATCCCCGGTCACATGGCCTGCCTCATAGACATAGCGGGCAAAGCAGCGGATGCCGTTGCCGCACATCTCAGCTTCGCTGCCGTCAGCATTGATAATCCTCATGCGGATGTCCGCCTTGTCCGATGGCAGTACCAGCAAAATGCCGTCTGCGCCAATGCCATAATGCCGGTCGCAGATTTCCTGTGCCGCAGCCACATAAGGCTCCTCTGACCTGTTCATGCAGTCAATCAGCACAAAATCGTTGCCTGTGCCCTGCCATTTGGTAAACTCAAAACTCATCTTTTCCCACTCCTCACTCCATGGTATGCCAATCATATAAATACAAAACAATATAAGTTGAAGAAATTTTCAACCATCAAACAG
>JAEDOE010000044.1 GCA_016302095.1 Anaerovibrio sp.
CCTCAATACTGAAAATGCAGCTTCAGCCAGTTATCCCGCTGGCTCACATCCTTCAGCCCCTTCTGGGCCACCAGGGAGGCAAACAGCACATCCACCACATACTTGGCACCTGCCAGGAAAATCCGCGGCCCCAGCTCCTCCAGCTTCTTCACGCTGGCCACCGGCAGCATAATATCCGCCAGGCCGCCCAGGGTGGTATCTGTCTCCGAGGTAATCAGCAGTATCTTGCCGCCCTTGCTCCTGATGGTACGGGCCATGTCTACCAGCATGCGGTTCTCCCCGGTACGGCTGATAAAGATGCTGAGATGGCTCCTGGGCGCACTTGCCGCCATCAGGTACATCTGCCCCACCGAGGCGGTCAGGCTATAGCTCTTATCCACCATAAGCAAGCTGGATGCCGCCAGATTGGCTATATTGTAGTTGTCATCCGTAGCATAAAAATCCAGATGCCCGGCCGCCTTGATAGCCTCAATAGCCTTCACCACCAGCACAGGCTGCAGCCCTGCATGGGTGTCCTTCAGGGCATTCACCTCCATATGGGTGACCTTGTCCATAATCATCCGCACCGTATCTCTGCTGTTGAAGCCCTCGTACTTCTGAGGCTGATTGACATATTGCAGCATCTCCGCCATAAAGCGTATCTTGAAATCCGTATAGCCCTCAAAGCCCATCTTCTGGCTAAAACGCACAATAGCCGCCGAGCTGGTATAAGTCAGCTTGGCCAGCTGCCGGGTGGACAATGCCGCCAGCCCCCGGTAATTCTCCAGCAGAAAATCAGCAATCATTTTCTCGGAGTCAGAAAATCCCTCTTGTTCCTTTAGTTCCTTAATCAGCTTTGACAAAACCATTCCCCCCAGCGGTTTATCTACTTACTTATATATCTAAGTATAGCAAAATTCCCCCTGCCTGAAAAGGAAACTGCACCATCACAACTAAAAAAGCGCAAAAAAAGACAGCTCCGAGGGGTTAGACTAATAGGAGCTGTCACAGAAAAGAGATGATTGCACGAAGAAACTGTGCAATATTTTTTATTTAAAGTCCCAGAGCGGGAAGTCTCTGGTGAGCTTCAAATCATCAGCCTTGATATTCTTGTCCGGCTGCATGAAGTAAGACAGGGCATAAACGCCTGCACCACAGTAATCAATAGCATACTCGTTAGTGGACCAGGACATCAGCACATCAATATAGCACTTGGCCGGTGCCGGATTGTACTTGGCAATATACTCAGTCTGGTCAGGGTCACCGCCGGACACGGCATTCGGACCGCCAATCAGAAGGCCTGGCACATAGGCGCCGGTGCTTTCATGGATGCGGTTATGAGGATGCTCAGGCGGATTCTCGCCTACGCCGGTCATAAAGCTCTTGTTGAGGACATTCCTGCCAAACATGTAGTGAATCTGGCTCAGTGCCCCCTCCACATAGGCCTGCTTCGGTGCCAGCTGGTTGGCCAGCAGCAGGATATCCCCCTTGGTTACGGCATTCTTGGTGGAAGCCCAGGTATATTCATTCTGCTTGAGGGAGCAGTCAAAGCCATCCTTGCCGATGGTCTCCACAATCTCGTCAGCATAGCTTACGAGAGCTGCCTGCACCTTTGCCCTGAACTCAGGATTTGCCTTGGCGGACTTGGCATAGCTGAACTGCGCCAGTGCCAGGGTATCATCCCAGGTAAAGAAGCTCGGCTTCTTGGTGATGACATTCTTCTGCTCCGTCATGAGATACTTCTCATATTTCTTGTCTCCGGTAGTGCGGAACAGCTCCGCTGCCAGCCAGCAGCGCTCGGTGGCATCCGCAGTATCGTTATAAGGGCCGGAACCGCTTTCCTGTCCCTCATCCACCCGGTAGACGGACTCCTTCTCCTTGGCAAGATATGCCCATGCCTTCTCGGCATTCTTCAGGCAGTCCTTGGCAAATGCCTTGTCAATGTCAGCATACACCCTGCCTGCCATCGCCATGGAGGCGCCATACATTGCGGTGCTGGCAGTGCAGGTGCTGTACAGGTAACGCTGCTGGGTATCGGTATCAGGGGACTTGTCAAAGCCCGGCCACTGGGCACCGGAAATCTTGTGGAAGGTGCTGCCGTCGCTGCGCTGCATCTTCTTCATAAACTCCAGCTCGAACTTTACCTCGCTGAGGGCATCAGGCATATTCTCCTCCTGCACGCCCTCCGGGAAGAAAAGCTGCCCCTTGAAGAACTTGTCTGGATTTGCCTCATAAGCCATCATCAGCTCCGCGCTGGCAATGGCAGCCGTAGTGGTGTACTTGCCATAATCACCGGCATCATACCAGCCGCCGCTGGCATCCACCACATCACCCTTCTTGTTCAGCTTGTCAGTAAAATAAACCTGGGCTTCCTTGTCCTGGGCATGGCCGCTGACAATCTTCAGCCCGGTCAAATTGTCATTCATCGGCGTATTGCTGCGGGACAGGGTATATGAACGCCAATTCTGCAATGCAGGCACGGCATAAACATTCTTGCCAATAGCAAAGTCAGCAGATTCCTCGCCGCCTGCTACCAGCTTGTAGGTCCCAGGCACCTTAAAATCAGAAAAATCAGCCCTTGCCACATACTCGCCGGACATCTCGTCATAAGCCTTGTCAGTGAGCTTGCCCTGATATACGGTCTTGCCGGTAGCAGTGTCCACGAGGGAAAAATCCTTGCTGTCCCCCTTCAGGGAAATCATGGCCACCTTGCTGTAGTCCTCCAGGTAGCCTACCTGGTCAACGTGAATCCCCTCTGAGGCTGCCATTGCCACATTATCATTCATTGCGCCCAGCGGCAGCAGCATGCCAATCCCCAAAGCCGCCATAATCGGCATTTTCCTTGCTAATTTCATTTATTCCGTCTCCTTTGCCTAAAAATCCTCTTTCCCCAAAATCATTGAGTTCTCTTATGGCTTAACAATACCACACCCACAATCAATAATAAACACTTGCAAATTAGCATAAAACATCGTGCCAATAAAAAATACAATGCCGCGTAACATTGTTACACAGCATTGTATTCAGTCAATTCATATAAGGCTCAGCAAATTCCGGGAAAATGCACATCACATTTCCCCGGCACTGTATTTCCCGGAGAATCTCAGCGCACCTCCTGCTGGAAATGGCTCCTGAATTCCTCGGTGGCAATATAATGCTTGATAAAATCCAAAAATCTCCTGTCCATATCGCTCAGCTGCTTTTCCCTGCCCCAGTAAAGGCAGATATTCACCTTGAGGGGCGGCGTCAGCTGGCGGCGCACGAAAATCGTCTCCTCGTTGGTCACGAAGTCCGGCAGCACCGAAATCCCCAGCCGGTTGCCCACCAGCTGCTTGATGGTCTTCAGCTGGGTGGTGCACAGGAGGATATCCGGGATATACCCCCGCTCCACGCAGCGCTCGTACACTTGCTGGTACTGGTAGGTATTGGACTGCTGCATGATGAAGTGCTCATTCTTCAAATCATCAAAGCTGATTTCTTCCCTGCGTGACAGGGGCAGCTCAGGGCTGACGCACAGGCTCATGTTGTCGGTCATAATCAGCAGCTTGTTGCTCATTTCCTCCGCCCGGCTGGAAAAAATAATGCCAAAATCCAGCTCCCCGGAGTTGGCCTTCTCCATGACCTCCGTAGAGTCCCCGTACTCCTTCACATCCAGGTTCATATCAGGGTACATAGCCTTGAAGCTGGTGAAAAGATCAGGAAACAGGTACGCCTCCACCATAGGGGGAATGCCAAAATGCACCGTCCCCTGCTTTTCCAGCTGAAAACGCTCCATGTCCCGGTAGGTATCCTCCACGGATTTCATAATCTGCTCCGCATGGAGAAGAAACGCCTTGCCCTCATTGGTGAGGGTGACATGCTTCTGCCGCCTGTCAATCAAAGTCAGCTTCAGCTCCGTCTCCAGGGACTTGATGGCCTTGGTAACAGAAGGCTGGGAAACATGCAGCTCCTCCGCCGTCCTGGTAAAATTCTTCAGTCGGCTCAGGGTGCAGAAGTATTCCAGTTGTCTAAAATCCATGCCGCCACCCCCTACATCACCAGCATGGTAAAGGTGGTATTGTGGAAGATATTCTTCTCCCTGCTGCCGCCTGCGGCACGGCTGGGGCAGATTTCCCCGAAGGAATAAAAGCCGGACATGCTCATGCCCTCAGGTATCATGTGCACATAGCCCTGTGCCTCCAGCTCAATATCGTTGGCATAGCTCATCAGCCTTGAGGCGCAGGAGGTAATAATCAGCGTGGAAAAGTCATAGTCATGCCTTTTCTTGACCTCCGCCAGTGCCCTGATGGCAACCTCCTCCACGGAATCATGGATGTCCTCCTTGCTGATGATGCCAATCTGCACGTTGGCACCCAGGGGCACCTTGCCCAGAAACAGGCCGCCCCCGGTCTCCTTGTCCACAAAGGCCAGCTGGCGCATCAGCTCCATCTCGCCGCCTTCCTCCGTCCTGTAGCGAATCCTGAAAGGCGTATTCACATAATCGCAGACATTAACTTCGGGATTGATGCTGAAACCTGCCTTGTCAAGAGCTTCTGCCAGAGGCATATCATCCAGCTTCATGACCATGTTGCCCTGCACCTCTGTCACAACGCCCTCGTAGTCCAGAGTGCTTTCCACATTAAAGCCGTACTGAATTACCTTCTGCACCTTGCCGGTAATCACCATCAGCGCCAAGGCATGATTCATGACGCGCTTGCCGCAGACAATCCGGCATTCATCCATCACAAAGCTATCAGAAGCCAGACCGCCATACACCGGCACACCGTGGCAAAGCTCGTCCAGGGTATCCACAAAATCCTCCCCCATCATATCCAGGGTAGGATTGCCATAGGCCAGCACCAGCTTTACATCCTCATCATCCACACCGGCAGTCAGGTTGTTGTACAGAGCCGTTATCTCAGCCCTGGCATTGGCAGCCGTCAGCTCATTGGTGCAGCCCGTATGAAAAACGCAGTCCCCGGAGGTAAAGATGTGCAGGGAAATCCCCTCATTCTTGAAGCCATCCATGGTAAACATGGCCACAGCCGTAGTGCCCACAATGGGCACCCCGAACTCCTCCTGCAACCTGCCGGCCAGCTCCTCCAAATCCGTATCAGGATGGGCAAACAGCAACCCGGCGCTATGGGCCTCCAGCTTAAAATCACCGAACTGTGACACCAGCTCATCTATCGCTATATCCAAATCATCTATCTCATCAGTAAATAAAGCTACTGATTTCATTGCTCTCACTCCACATGTATCTCAAAATCCCCGAATTTATGACCTCAAGCCACAGCCTGAAAACACGTCCCCAACATGTCAGGGGAGATATGCCCCGAAGCTATATCCCCCTTCAGGCAGGCTACTTCCACTGGCCGATCAGCTCCTCCAGGGCATCATAATCAAAATCATCCCCGGCGGTCTTCATCTGCTCCAAAAGCCGCCGCTGCTCATCAGTCACCTTGAACTTGGACATCTTTTTCAGCAGGCTGCCAAAGCCGTCCAGGTCATAATCCCCCAGGGCCTCGTTCATCTTGCCGATAGTTTCCTCCAGCTCCTGACGGGAAGCCTCCTCCAGCTGGCTGTCGTTCTGATGCTGCAAAAGCTCATCCACAAACCTGTCGCTGATAAAGGCCAGCACCGCGCTGTACTTGGCAAGGAGCTTGTCCAGATTCTTGATGATGTATTCGTAGTCACCATTCTTGCCTGCCAGCTCATGAGCCTTGGCCATGGATGACAGCTCGTTCTGCCCGATCAGTGCCGCCACGCTCTTGAGGGCATGCACCTCGATGGTGTAATTCTTCAGGTCCTTCTTCTCAGCCAGCTCGCCCAAAAGGCGGATTTTCTTCCTGCCATCGGTGTACACCTGCCGCAGGATATCCTTGTCCACATCGTCCATCTGGGTAGTAAACGGCTTTTCCAGCACCACCAGCTTGCTGGAATCAATAAACTTTTGCAGGCAGGCATCCAGTGCCTTGGCCTCAAGAGGCTTCGGCAAAAAGCCCTGGAAGCCATACTCCAGGTACTGCTCCCTGACACCGCTGATGGCATTGGCAGTCAGGGCAATCACCACGCTGTTCCGCTGCTCCGGAATCTCACGCAGCTTGTAAAGGGCCTCCACGCCATCCATCACCGGCATCATGTGATCCATAAAGACGATATCGAACAGCTCCTTGTTGAGGATATTCAAGGCCTCCATGGCACTCTCCGCCGTGTACACCTGCACCTTGTACGGGGTGAGCATACCCTCTGCCACCTTCAGGTTCACCTTGTTGTCGTCTACCACCAGCACCTTCACTTTCTCCGTGGTAAAGGTATACTTGAACAGCTTGTCCTGTCCGGCATTCTCCGCATGGTTCACCTTGCCCATAGGCCGCCAGTCCTCCACCTCGTTGACCATGGTCCAGGAGAAGGTACTGCCCTTGCCGTAAACGCTGTCCACCGTAATAGAGCCTCCCATAGACTCGCACAGCTTGCGGCTGATGGCAAGCCCCAGGCCGGTTCCTTCCACGGAACGATTTCTCTTGGTATCCACCTGCTCAAAGCTTGAGAACAGCTTCACCAGGTCCTTCGGCTTGATGCCGATGCCGGTATCCTCTACGCTGCCGTAGAGCCTGACGCTCTTGCCATCACCCAGCTTCTCATAGGTCAGGCGCAGGGTGATAGTGCCTTCCTCGGTAAACTTCACCGCATTGTTTAGCAGGTTCACCATGACCTGCTTAATCCTGATTTCATCTCCCAGCATGGTGTATGGGATGTTTTCATCCACCTCCAGCACCAGCTTGACCTTCTTGCCCTTCAGGCGGACATTGATCATGGTGGAAACATCAATAATAATAGAGGACATCTGGAATGGCAGTGTCACCAGATCCATCTTGCCTGCCTCAATCTTGGAAAAGTCCAGAATATCGTTGATAATCGTCAGCAGGGAAGCAGAGGCATTTTTAATCATGATGGCATTTTCCCTGGCAAAGGAATCCGTGGTATCGCGGATAATAAACTCCGACATGCCGTTGATGGCATTCATCGGTGTGCGGATTTCATGAGACATATTGGCCAGGAAGCTGGTCTTCGCCCTGTCAGCGCTCTCGGCACGCTCCTTGGCAGTGATGATATCCGTAATATCCACCATGATAATCATGACACCGGCAATTTCCTTCTGGTCATTAATGGCAGGGCGGATGTAAATATCAAAGGTCTCCTCCGTTCCATGCACCACCATCTTGTCCATATACTGGATGTTCTTGCCCTCATCCCTGGCCTCCACGCACATAGCTTCCAGATGGCGGCGGCCGATGCGGTCAATCAGCCCGTCAAACACCTCAATCACAGGCACCCCCTGATTGACCTGCTCAGGGGTGAGGCTGGAACGCTGATAGTACGGTGCCGTAGCCATTACCGTGTTCAGCTCCGTATCCAGCATGATGGAAATATTCGGCGAATTCTGCAGCAGCATGGCGTTATAAAAAACCTGCTGCCCCCTGGTTTTCTCGCTGAACTCCCTGAACTTGATTGCCTGCTCATTCATGACCGAGAGGATGTTGTTCTCCCTCTGCAGCCGCTTTACCTCCCGGTTAGCCTTTTTCAGCTCCAGCTTCAACGCTTTCAGCTGGTTTTCCCTTTCCTCTGCAATCACTGCATCCATTTCACTCACACTCAGCCCTCCCAAAAAATCAAATTCCCCTTAGCAATACTTTGCCACCACGGACAAAAGCTCCTCCTTCTTGAAAGGCTTCCCAACAATATCCTGCACGCCTGCTGCCTCTGCCCGTGCCCTGGTCTCCGGCTCCTCATCCGCCGTCAGGAACACCACCGGGATATCCTTCGCCGCCTCATCTGCCCGGAGCCTCTCCAGCACCTCAAAGCCATCCATCTCCGGCATCATGATGTCCAGCAAAATCAAATCCGGCTTGTTCTTTTCCAAAAATTTGAAGGCGCGCTCCCCGGAAGGAACCAGCACCGGCTTGTATGCTTCATTTTCCTTCAGCACCTTGTCTGCCATCTTGAGATTGATTGCATTATCATCTACTACCAATATTTTCTTCATATCCATAATCCCCT
>JAEDOE010000045.1 GCA_016302095.1 Anaerovibrio sp.
ACACCTCATGATACCAATGGCAGAGAGCCGCCACATTCCGATGCTCCAGCATTACCCCCTTTGGCACGCCGGTAGAACCAGAGGTATACAAAAGGACAAACAAATCCTCCAGTGCCGGTGCAGCTTCCATGCTGGAACCGGCAGGAAGTGACGGTATATCCTTTGTCAGCAGCACTTCCCCTCCATAGCTATCCGCCAAATCCAGCAGACTTTCCTCCGCAATCAAAAGCTTAGCAGATGCATCCTGCATCATAAAGCCAATGCGCTCCTTGGGATAAGTAGGGTCCAGCGGCTGATAGGCAGCCCCTGCCTTCAATACGCCCAGAGAAGCAATCACCATGTATTCGCATCTTGGAATCAGCACAGACACTATATCCTCCCTGCCGATTCCCCTGTCCTTCAGATAACCTGCAATACGGTCTGTTATCTCATTTACCTGGGCATAGGTATATGACCTATCAAGATATGCCACTGCCGGATAATCCGGGAACAGCGCCACCTGTTTTCTAAACATATCAACTATAGTCAGAGCCTTTTCATCCTCATGACCTGCCTTATTGAAATCTATCTTCCGATCCATGCCTCACACCTCTTTTTATAAAAACGACCATAGCTATGACCTATCCGGCTAAAATCTATTCGATTCCATGCCTCACACCTTTTTTATAAAGCAGAATCATAGCTATGGTCTGTTTGGCTAAAACAAGCCGTCCTCTTATCCTTTAATCATCAAACAGGGTAATCTCACCCATTGTATTTTCTACAATCAGGCCCTTGACTATCATAAGCATCAAATCAGCAAAATTGCGGATTGTTTCTGCCTGATAAAGCTCATCCTTATATGTTACAAGGAATTCATAGCCGCCATTATTTTTTACGACCATGACATTCAAATCAAACTGGGCATCCCCTGTCTCCAGGAAATCAGCAGACAATTTTTCCCCGCACAGCTCAGGACCGGTCAGCATCTCTCCCTGATATACAAAGGTCATGCTCGGTGTCAGCTGATATTTGGCTGCCAGCTCCCCGAAGGAAATACAGTCATGCTCCATTGCCTCAAACAAATCATCCTGCATATTCTGCAAATACTCAGCAGGAGACAGATCCTCATCAATTGCCACATGCATAGGCAAAGTCTTTACAAACATACCTGTTGCATCTGCCAGCCTGTCATCGTGACGGCCATTATTAACGGTACAGAAGAAGCACTCCTCCCGTCCCACCGAGGTGGCAAGAGCATAGGCAAAGGCCCCCAAAAACAGCGTGCTTTCCGTAACCTCTGCCCGCTTGGCAAACATCTCAATCTCCTCAGAGCTTACTGCCTCATGGGTAGAAATAAGCAGCCGCTTGGCAGTACCGGCAGGATCCTCCGGCGCAAAATCAGCATAAAGGGAGGAATCCCCATCTATGCCGGCAAGCTTTTCCTCAAAATATGCCTGCGCCTCCTTATAAGCATCTGTTTCCTTCAAGGTTTCTTCAAATACGGAAAGGTCAAACAGGGACAGCTTCTCCTCCTTCGGCTGCCCGCCCTGATAAACTGAAACAATATCATCAATAAATACAGATATGGAGCTGCCATCAAATACCAGATGATGCACATCAAACAGGAAATACTTCTCGTTGCGCACCTCGCACAGTTCCATGCGATACAACGGCCCCTGCTCAATATCAAAAGGCTGCACAAAGACCTGCTTTTCCTCCGTCAGGCTTGCAGCCTGCTTCCTGATGATTTCCGGCTCTCTTTCACAAAGTACCATAGACGGAGCATCACCTACGATTTTTGCCGTTACATTAAAGGCCTTGTGAGCTGAGATTACAGTCTTTACTGCTGCTGCAAACCTCTCCAAATCAATCTTTTCAGGTAGCTTGAAGGCAATAGGAATATTATAGGTTTTCCTGCCAGGATTATTGATGCAGTCAAGATATACACCAAGCTGGGCATCAGTAAGCGGATAGCTATCCTTCAGCTCCGTCTGATGCTCAATAACCAGGCCCTTTGCCTTGCGGCTGATTTCAGCAATCCCTCTCGGAGTCCTGCCCCGCAAAATCATGGCCGGAGTAATCTTGTATTCTGACAGCAAGGCAGCCAATCTTGCCACCCTGATGGAATCGCCTCCCAGGCGGACATAATCATCACAAGCACCGATTCTCCCGCACATAAGTATATCTTCAAAGCCTTTGCAGATAGCTGCTTCCAGCTCATCTGCCGGAGCAACATACTCTGCCTTATATTCATCAATGCTAGGCGGCAGCAATGCCTTGCGGTCCAGCTTGCCATTTACATTGATTGGCATTGCTGCCAGCTTCTTGAAAAATCTCGGAATCATGTATGACGGCATTTTCGCAGACATGGCTCTTTTGATTTCCTCCTGGGAAACAGGCGATTTTTCCACATAATAACCAACCAGATATGTCTGACCTGTACCATCCACAAAGGCCTTGACAGCAGCATTGGCAATCTCGTCCATAGCAATCATATTTGCCTCAATTTCCGGAGTTTCCACACGCTGTCCCTTAATCTTCACCATCCAGTCCTTGCGGTTCAGATAAATCAGATTGCCATCAGCATCCAGCATGCCGCAGTCGCCGCCGTGCAAAAGAATTCTTCCATCCGGCAGAGTCTTAAAGGTCTCTGCCGTCTTCTCCGGCAGGTTGCGGTACCCTCTCGCCAAATGGCCGATAACGCAGATTTCACCAATTTCCCCCTGCGCTACTTCGTTGCCCTGTTCATCCAGAAGCAATATTTCCAGGCCCTCAAAGGCTTTTCCCACAGGAGTATTATCGTATTTTTTATCCACAATAAAATAGGTAACAGTCGCACCAGTCTCACTCATGCCAAGCACATTATAAATCTCATATTTCTCCGAGTATTTATTGGCAAGCCTGTCGCTTCCTGCAAAAACGCGTTTTAAATGCGGTGAATCACTATCAAACAGCCGCAGCAGCTGAGGGCTGATAAAGGACACGGTAATCTTGTTTTTTGGATAATACTCCTCCAAAGCCCTGACATCCTTGCGCACAGCATCACTGAGCATGTGGGTAGTGCCCCCCACCAGGAAGGTGCCTATATATTCTACGACGGTGGCAACAAAGGACAGCGGCGCTGCTCCTGTCATAACCACCTTCTCCAGCCCTCTATACAGCTCAGTGGCGCGTATGCCGGCATCACAAAAGCTTTTTACCGTATGCTCAATGCCCTTCGGATTGCCGGTAGAGCCTGAAGTATACACAATCAAGGCAAGAGCCTCATCCTCCAGAATTACGCTTTCAGCAGGTTCATACTTCTCAATATCCTTAAAAAAGCTATCCCGGATAATCAGCTTTGTCTGACTGTCCTTTTCAATGTACTTAATCCGCTCCTCCGGATATTCCTCAATCACCGGCACAATCACGCCGCCCATCTTCAAGATACCCAGATAAGCAAAATAATACTCCGACTTCCTGCCCATATGAATCATGACAGAATCCCCCGGGCACACACCTGCCTGGCTGAGCTTGGCAGCAACCTGCCCGCTAAATTTATCCAGCTCACCATAGGTGAATCCACGGGTACCATCCTGATCCACAATTGCCACCTTATCAAAATTTTTCTTTACAGACTCTTCAAATAAAGGCAAAAAATTCATACAGAATCCCTCTTTTCCTGACTACTTCAAACCCATTTATACACAGTAGCATGACCATTGTACAAAGGCTTTATACTACACCTAAATCTATCATAGCACCCCTATAAAAACACCTATTCTAACAGATTTATACCAAACCCAAATCTACCTCGGTCATAGCATCACAAAACACTTCTGATAATGCACAGCAGGCATAGCAATATCCATCCTCCAGAAAATACTCCTTAAAACAAAATTTTCTTTCATCCACTGGATTTTTAACAGAAGGTATGCCATCTACAGCCAGCATCCCAAAGCTTTTCGGCTCCAATGCTATGCCAAGGCCTGTTGCTTTCATGTAGCTTTCCTTCAGTGTCCACAGGCGAAAAAATCTATGCTGCTGTTCCTGCTCCCTTGAGGAGCCGTATATCCATGCCAGCTCATGGTCCTGCATGACATACTCCGCCAGGCTTCGGTCCAGTGCAGCCTGTTTTTCCACATCGCACCCAACCTCTTTATCCGAGATGGCACACATCACCATAGCTTCGGAATGAGATAGATTAAAATACAGCCTTTCCGCACCGGCAGAATTGACAAGATATGGCTTACCTGTTGCTGTGACCTCAAAGGCAGGTTCCCAGATATTTTCCCTCTGCAAAGCATACTGCAGCAATGCTCCTGCCGCCACAGAAAGCCTTTTATCCTTTTCAAACAAAAAATAATCTGCTTTAGCACGTCTGGCAGCATCCAGGCAAGCATATAATCTTCTATATAATTGCCGATCCTGCAGCTTTGCTGCATCTGCTATGTACACCTTGACCAAGCACTTTGCCTCCCTGCTTCTCGAAATGTTCAACATGTGTATTTTACAACCATTCATCTGCAAAACCACCATAAGCAGGAAAACGGTTTCAATCCCCTAACTCTAAACCTCAATCTTTAGATAACGGTCAAAATATCTGCAAAACCCGTTACCTCAAACACCTCGGCAATTACCTCATTTACATTCTTAATCACCATGCTGCCCTGCTTATTCATTATCTTCTGGTTTGCCAGCAAAATACGCAGTCCGGCGGATGAGATGTACTCCAGCTTTTCAAAATCAAATACCAGCTCTGTAATACCAGTCAGAGCCTCCTTTAATTCTGCCTCCAAAGCTGGCGAAGTTGTCGTATCCAGCCTGCCTTCCAGCATGATCGTCAGTTTGCTTCCCTCTAAAACCTTGCTAATCGTCATTATCGTTTCCCCCATTTGATATTAATTTTTGCTTGTTAAAGCTTAGCTTTGTTATACTACCTAAATAAGCATAGCAGTATGTGCTGTGCTTGTAAATATTTTTAAAGGACTATTGTCCTGTGTATAAAAACATACCTGCACTGCCTATTATGGTATCATACTTGACGCCCCCTAGCAAGATAAAATTTGCTATAGATGAACAAATGTAAAAAAAAGCCACCTGCCGGTATATCTATACCAGCAGATGGCAAAAAATGTGATTGAGCAACAATAAATATCCAATACCTAGCAAAGCCTGACCTAGCTTTGCCAAGTTTTATTTTCTTACAAGCTTATTTTTAATACAGCTTTGCGCCAGCAGGGATATTGTCAGAAACCATCAACAGGTTCAGCCTCTCTGCCCCGTCATACTCGCACACTGCACTCAGCAGCATGCCACAGGATTCAATGCCCATCATGGCACGCGGCGGCAGGTTCACGATAGCTACCAGCGTCTTGCCAATCAGCTCCTCCGGCTCGTAGTAAGCGTGAATACCGCTCAGAATAGTGCGGTCAGTGCCGGTACCATCATCAAGGGTAAACTGCAGTAGCTTCTTGGACTTCTTCACAGCCTCACAGGCCTTGACCTTTACAGCACGGAAGTCGGACTTGGAGAAGGTCTCAAAATCAACGCACTCCTCAAAGAGCGGCTCAATCTTTACCTTGGAGAGATCCAGCTTCTCTACTGGAGCCGCCTCAGCTGCAGGCACATCATTAGTCAGGTTCTTCCTGCCCTCACCAGCCAATGGCTTCATGGTCGGGAACAGCAATACATCACGGATGGATGCACTGTCCGTCAGGAACATAACCAGGCGGTCGATGCCGATGCCCAGGCCGCCCGTTGGCGGCAAGCCATACTCAAGGGCAGTAATGAAGTCACGATCCATCTCATGAGCCTCATCATCACCAGCCTCACGCTGCTTCATCTGATCCAGGAAGCGTCCCTCCTGATCAATCGGATCATTCAGTTCGGTAAAGCCATTGGCCAGCTCACGGCCATAGATAAAGAACTCAAAGCGATCGGTAATCAGCGGATTCTCTGGATTCCTCTTGGCAAGAGGGGAAATCTCCGTTGGATGACCGGTAATGAAGGTTGGCTGAATCAGGGACTCCTCCACCTTTTCCTCAAAGGCTGCATTCAAAATGCCGCCAATGCCAAAACGCTCCTCATAAGGAACGCCAATCTCCTTGGCCATAGCGCGGGCTTCCTCCACAGTCTGGCAGCTGAGGAAATCCTTGCCGGTTGCTTCCTTTACCGCATCATTCATGCTGATGCGCTTTACCTTTGCCAAATCAATCTCAGTTCCCTGATAATTGATAACAGTAGTGCCCAGCACCTTCTGTGCCGCATTCAGCACGATGCCCTCAGTAATATCCATCAAATCGCGATAATCAGCATATGCCTGATAAATCTCAATGGAAGTAAACTCAGGGTTGTGGCGCACATCCATGCCCTCGTTGCGGAAAACACGCCCCATCTCATAGACACGCTCCATGCCGCCTACAATCAGCCGCTTCAGATTCAGCTCCGTAGCAATACGCAGGTACATATCTATATCCAGTGTATTGTGATGGGTAATAAACGGCCTTGCCGCCGCGCCGCCGGCAATAGTACCCAGCACCGGCGTCTCCACCTCAAGGAAGTCACGCTCATCCAGATAATCACGGATGGACTTCATGATATTGGTGCGAGCCACAAAGGTATTCATAACCTCAGGATTCATAATCAAATCCACATAACGCTGGCGATAGCGGATTTCCGTATCTGTCAGGCCGTGGAACTTCTCAGGCAGAGGACGCAGGGACTTGGACAAAAGGTCAAAATCATCCACACGGACGGTAATCTCGCCCCGGCGGGTGCGGAAAACCTTGCCCTTTACACCGATAATATCGCCAATATCCAAAAGCTTGAACTGGGAATACTTCTCCTCCCCCAGCACATCCAGCTTGAAATAAATCTGGATGCGGCCGCTGCGGTCCATCAGCACGGAAAAGCTTGCCTTGCCATGGCCGCGGATTGCCATCAGGCGGCCTGCGATAGTAATTTCTTCCTGGCTCTCAGCCTCGCCCTCAAGGTACTCAAACTGCTCCAGCACCTCATTGGCATGGTGAGAAACCTCAAAACGGTGGCCAAAAGGAGCCACTCCCTTTGCCTCAAAGGCTGCCAGCTTATCCCGGCGCACCTTCAAAAGCTCATTCATATCCTGTTCAACAACAGGCTTGCTCTCATTCTTCTCTGACACTTGAATCTATCTCCTATTGCAGCTATTACAACTAGTATAACTATTGTATGCTTTATATTATATTGCCTACTTATTGCTTACTGCTTAATCTCCATAATCTGGTACTGGATAATGTTATCGCCAACAACAACATCCACCACAGAGCCAACAGCCTGCCCCATAATAGCCAATCCTACCGGGGACTCATTGGAAATCTTGCCATTGTCAGGATCCGCCTCGGTGGAACCAACAATCATGTAGGTATCAACCTCATCAAACTCAATATCCTTCAGCACAACCTGGCAGCCCAGGGAAACCGTGTTGCTGTCAGAGCTTGCCTCGATGATGCGGGCATTCCTGATGCTCTCCTCCAGTTCAAGGATTTCGCCCTCCAAAAATGCCTGCTCATTTTTCGCATCATCATACTCGGAGTTCTCGGACAGGTCGCCCAGAGCAATGGCAGCTTTCAGGCGTTCTGCTACCTCTTTTCGCCTTTCTCCCTTTAAGTAATTCAGCTTTTCCTGCAATTTTTTAAGACCATCCGCGGTCAGCATTACACTCTTGTCTGCCATTTTGCACAACTCCTTTTATCATATAGTAACAGGCGGCAGCTGCACTAGCTTTATGCAGAAAACTAAACGCCATCTGCTATCAAAACTTCATGCAGAAAACCGCAATCTATCTGCCGTCAAAATCTAATGCAACGTGCCTGCGCTTGTTTTTAGTCACACTGTACTATTATATTTATTTTTCATTGCAATGTCAATCCGTGCCCCACTGCCAAAAGGCAAA
>JAEDOE010000046.1 GCA_016302095.1 Anaerovibrio sp.
TCTAAAAATTATCCATGTAATGGAATTTCAGATTTTGTTCGCACAAATCTTGTTTCATTTATATTCTGCATCCGCATGGCGGACACAGAATCCAACATCTGGCTTGAAATCATGTGTGCATGATTTCTTATTGCATTGTTTAGTTTTCAAGGAACACTGCCTCTCTGTCATCAACAGCCTGTAAAAGCTCTGTAAGCTTTTTGTAAGACCGCTGTGCGAGTCAGCTTTTATATAATATCTCAAAGCGTTCATTTTGTCAAGAACTTTTTTGAAATATTTTTTGTCATCTCCGCTCTACTGAATTGTATAGAACTTTTAATATATTCTTTACAACTCTGTGTCAGTAGCGACAACGATGTATATATTACACGAAAAGCAACCTCATGTCAACACTTTTTTAAAAAAATTTCCCATATATTTTTCACATATTCCCCAGCCTACTATCCAGGAAGCATTTCATACAGCGGTTAGCAGTTTCAGGCTTCGCCAGCTCCCCCGCCCCCACTTTCAGTCTTTTCGTAACCTCCGATTAATTGCCGCAGTATCATGTAATGAAGTATCGTTAATTACTTTGCTTGTATCTGTTCAGACAAAAAAGGATGGGTAGCAGCATGTGCCCAACGAAAACCTTGAGTGCAGCCTTGCTTCTTAGCGAGTGCAAGCGCAAGCGAAGCAGGAGCTTAGAAGCGCGAGGCACAGGGGATGACGAAACCCTATTGACATGAATTAGTTTCGAGGATAAATCCTTGTATGCTAGGCGGAGGAGGAAGGCATGGTGGTTCCATGCCGACCGACGACAACAACGCAGACAAGGATTTAGACCGAAAATAATCATGGATATAGGGTTTTGTCACCCCTCGGAGCGAGAGCGTGTTTTCGTGGGTACTGCTGCTGCCCATCCCATTACAGTCTGAACAGAGTCCACGCATTAAAAAACTATTTCAATATATATGCTCGTAGTAACAAACATCCACTACGAAAAACTGAAACTCAATGTTCTATGTCCACCGGCCGTACCTTCACATAAATCAAAGCCATAATCCCAGCCATAATCACCACAGCCGTTGCCAGCCCCAGCCAGCCGTTATTGGTAAACCCGTCCACCACAAAGCCGACAAAGCTGGCACTTGCCACAATGGCCACATAAGGAATCTGGGTGCTCACATGGTCAATATGGCTGCACTGTGCCCCGGCAGAGGCAAGAATGGTCGTATCTGAAATCGGCGAAGCGTGGTCACCGCCCACTGCCCCGGACAGGATAGCAGCCACGGTAATCACCAGCAGATTCTGGTCCCCGGTACCGATAACAGCAATGGCAATCGGAATCAGGATGCCAAAAGTACCCCAGGAAGTGCCGGTAGCAAAAGCCAGAATAATCGCCACAATAAAGAAGATTGCCGGCAGGAAAACCAGCACGCTGGCATTGGCGCTGACCAGCTGCCCTACATAGCCCCCCAGATTCAGGTACTTATCGCTGCAAATGCCGGACAAGGTCCAGGCAAAGCACAAAATCAGATTGGCCGGCGTCATAGCCTTGAAGCCCTGCACAAAGGTCTCGCAGAAGGAGCTAAAGCTGATAACCCCCCGAGGCAGATACAAAAATGCCGTAAACACAAAGGCGATAAAAGAACCAAACACCAATGACTTGCTGGAATCACAGTTGGCAAACGCCTCCTGAATGCCCACGCCATCATGAATGCCGCCAGTATACAGCATGCCGTATACACAGGCACCAATCAGCACCAGCAGCGGCAGCACCAAATCAATAATCCTGCCATTGCCCCCTGGCTGCACTTCCTCGCTGTCCCGGTACTCGTCAGGCACAATAAACTTCTCCTGATTCTTCTTCACATACTTCGCCATGGAAAAAAGATCCCGCTGGGAGCAGACAATAAACAGCATAAACGCCATAGTCAGCCAGGCGTAAAGGTTAAACGGTATCGTCTGCAAAAACAGGCTGAAGCCGTCAATAGTGCTGCCCTCAGGCAGGGAGGAGCCTACAGCGGCAGCCCAGCTGGACACAGGGGCAAGAATGCAGATAGGCGCAGCCGTAGCGTCAATAATATACGCCAGCTTGGCACGGGACACCTTGAACTTGTCCGTAATCGGGCGCATGACCGTACCCACTGTCAGGCAGTTAAAATAGTCATCAATAAAAATAACCAGCCCCAAAAGAGCCGTCAGCAGCATGGAGCTGCGACGTCCCTTAATGGTCCTTGCCGCCCACTCGCCATAGGCGCGGGTAGCGCCGGAACGGGTAATTGCCGCCACCAGGATGCCCAGGATAACCAGAAACACCAGAATGTTGATATTGCCCCCAACCTTGCTTGCCATAACCTCAAACATGGTCATAATCGCATTCAACACATTGAACTCGGTGTACAGGAGCGCACCGGAAAAAATACCGATGAGCAGTGACATGTACACCTCTTTTGTCGCCAGCGCCAGCACAATCGTAATAATCGGCGGCAGCACTGACCAAACACTTTCAGCCATAATACCTTCCCACTTTCCTCAAAAAAAATACAATACCTCAGTGCAGCATCTATAACACTGCACTAAAGTATTGTATAGCAAAAAAGCATATTTCTCAAGTACGTTTAAGAGAAAAGCAAAAATTATAAAAATTAATATCACTGCTTCTGCTGCAGGAAATGATATACCGCGCCAATCAGATTGGCTGCATTGCCAAACTCAGCCCTGGTCACCTGCGGACGAATCCTGGCAATCCCGACTTTGTCCAAAATAGCATGGAGATGACGGGTAATATTTTCCACAAAACCCTCCCGCTCACTGATGGCACCGCCAATCACAAAAAGCTCCGGGTCAAAGCTGTACTGGATATTGTACACCGCCCTTGCCAGCTGGCTATACATGTCCTCAATCGCCTCCTGGGCAATCCTGTCCCCGTTGGCCTGCAGCTCAAAGACCTCCTTGCCGTTCAGGGCATCCTTGTCCATGCCCTTGGCCAGTGCCACATGCTCTGCCAGGGCACGGGTGGAAGCTGCCTCACTGAGCACCGTGCCCTTGTCATCCACTACCATAAAACCGAACTCGCCCCCATGCAGGTGGCAGCCATGGTGCACGCGCCGCCCCTTGACAACGGCACCGCCTACGCCGCTGCCGATTACCAGGAACACCACATCCTGGCAGTACTTGGCAGCTCCCAGCCAAACCTCGCCCAGAGCCGCACAGTTGGCATCATTCTCCATGGTCACAGGCAGCCCCAGCTTTTCCTCCAAGGCCTTCTTTATATTAAAATCATGAATGTACGGCAGGGCACTGGCGCCACCAATCACCCCTGCCTCATCATCAACGGCCCCCGGCAGGCTGAAAGCAGCCCCCTCCAGCTCATATGCCGCAGCCAGGCCTTCCTTGGCTGCCACCAGCTCGCTGTAAAAATCCTCCAGATTATCCGGCGTCAGTATACTCCCCTTCCGCAGTATCTGCCCATCCTCGCTCATTACGGAAAACTTTATGCTGCTGCCGCCTACATCAAACCCCAAAATTGCCACTAAATTCATCCTCTCTGCTTCCTGGTTCAAGCATCATCAATACCAATACCAATACTAATATCAACAATACAAGTATTAATGCGATTATCGATACAAGCATCATTGTGGCTTCAATTATAATACATATTGCTTTATATGTCAACAAATGATATATCTTTTATTTTATTTTCTCATTTCTTTTAATTGACAAAAAGGACTTTACGACTATATAATATCATTAGAGATTATTTTGCAACATACGAGGGTGATACGATATGATGCTAGAAGCCACGAACCAACTCCGTTCCATCCACATAGCTCCCAGCAAGCTGCACATCCAGTACTTCGGCCGCTGGGACAAAACCGATGCCAACAACTACCGCTGTGCCCAGGGTGCCATCTACATCAAGCTGAATTTTACCGGCACCAGCATCAAGGCAAAGCTTTTGGACAAGACAAATTACTGGAAGGTCAGCATCGACAACGGCCCCTTCCGCAAGTTCCGCCCAGAAATAGGCACCACGCCTCTGGCAGAAAACCTCCTGCCCGGGGTGCACAAGCTGCTGCTGGTGCGCATGACCGAGGGCATACAGGGCATTTCCCAGTTTCAGGGCTTCATTGTGGACTGGGGGGCTGATATCGTCCGGCCTGACCTTCTAAAAACACGCCGCATCGAGTTCATCGGTGACTCCATTACCGCCGGTGCCAAAAACTCACCTGCTCCCGGCATCCCCAATCCCGGCTACTATGACATAGAGGACAACGACATGGCCTACGGCCCCCAGCTGGCCAGGATGCTGGAGGCTGACTACAGCGTGCTGGGCGTATCCGGGGAGGGGCTCATCCACCAGTGGGACGAAATCCGCCCCTACAACCGTGTCCACACTGCTGACCGCTACAAATGGACATTGTACTCCGACAGCTTCAAGGGCAACCAGCTGTGGGATCCGGAGCAGTTCCCTGTAGATGCCGTGCTCATCTGCATCGGCACCAACGATTTCATCGACCAGAAGCCAAATTTTGAAGTGGAAACCTATGCCGACCTGGACGGCAGGAACCGCATTCCCACCCAGGCTGAGTTCATCAAAAACTACACGGAGCTCCTCCGCACCGTCCGCAGCATCAACCCGGAAGCAGCCATCATCTGCATTGAGCCGGTGCCGGACTGGGTGGGTGCCGACGTCCGCTACTGGATCTGCCTCAGCATCAACCAGCTGAAAGCCCAGGGGGAAAAGAATATCCACTACATCCCCCTGAACGTGCCGGAGCCGCTCCTGAAAGAAGCCGACTACGCCAACGACCTGACCCATCCTACCGCAGAGGGAGCCAGGAAAATCGCCCTCTACCTCAAGAACAAGGTAGCAGCCATCATGCAATGGCTCTAACCCACTCCGCCCCCCTGATTATCCCACAGCAAAAGCGGGACTGTATACTGCTCATCTCAGCAGCATACAGCCCCGCTTATTTTATTGCCATGCTATTCTATATTCTGCCAGCCACTGGCCGCCTTGTTATTTCTTCAGGGACTGCCAGTTCACCCCATCGGCAAACAAGGTCTCAGGCTCATTGTAGAAGTCCACAAACTCATTAATCATCTCATGACCGCGATTTTTGCTCACCATATAAGGGGCAAAGAAATTATTGGTCAACTTCTCGAAGTTAGACCAGGTCATAAAATACGGCACCTTGTGGTCCACGGCAATCTTTGCCACCTTGCTGAACCACTGCTTGTCCACGTTGCCGGTAACAGCCAGGCTGCCGCCCCTGCGCACGCCTACCTCGGTGATGGTCATCAGCTTGCCATGCTTTTCAGAAACCTGCTGCATCACATCCAGGTCACCGCATAAATCAGTATACCACTGGCCGGTCTGGTCATCATCATAGGTATCAACGCCCATGATATCCACCCACTTATCCCCAGGATAACGGTCGAGATAGTCAGCCTCAGTTTTGAAATGCCCATTAGGAGAATATACATACAGGAAGTTATGTACCCCCTTGGTATCCCGGAGATACTTTACGGTGTACTCCCACAGCTGCTGGAAATCCTTTTCGGAGCTATGAGCCTTGCCCCACCAGAACCAGGAGCCGTTATGCTCATGCAGCGGACGGAACAAAACCGGCACGCCATCTTCTGCCATGCGATGGGCATACTCTGCCACCCTGTCCAGATAGCCGTTGTAGCTGGCGTTCAGATCGCCCCCCGGCAGGATGCGGTGCACCACATTGCCCTCAGAAATATGGGTAGTGTAGTTCATGTAATGGTCACGGTTCTCCGGAGTAGAGCCTGTTACAGCAGCCCGCCTTTCCACCAGGTCGAAGTTCGGCATATGCATGGACATGGTAATAATGGCCCCTTCACCAGCTGCCTTCCTGGTAATCTCCACCATCTTGTCCACATAGGTCTTGCCAGTGTTCCACTCGCAGTCATCCAGCCGCTGCTCATCCCCCACGAAGGACAGGGCATCAAAGCCCACGATGCCGGACAGGGAGCCGGTCACATCCTTGGTATCGGACTCGGAGCCGCCTGCAGGACGGAACATCTTGTGATGGGCATCATTCTCATGGCCGTAGATTACCTTGCCAGCCTTCGGCACAGCAGACAGATAGCGGTACAGTGCCACCGTAGCGGCATCAGCCTTCTTGTCCACCAGCTTTACATCAGCCTTTGGCACGGCAAGCTTTTCCAGCTCCGCCGGGCTGACTGCCTCTCCCTTTGCCTTGGCATTATCAGCCACGGCCGTCAGCTCCACATAAGCCGGATCATCAGCATCCGTCACAGGATTGGCATAGGCTGCCGTAGCAGCAGACACCATCAATGCACCAGCGATTGCCATACTCAAAAACTTCTTTGTGTTCATAAAATAAAACCCCTTCATGCAAAAAATCCCCTTGATTAAACGGCAAAAACGAAAAGCACCTGATATTTGCTTTCGTTTCCCCTCATTTCACTTCCCATTATATAATATTTTATATCATCTGTCAATAAAAGATATAACTTTATATATAATTATATACATCTTTAATAACAAAAAAATAACTGTACCTGAAACTGCCGGTTGCAGCCATCAGGTACAGTCAATCTTTTCAGTAATTTTCAGCCTTATCAGTATTTGTTTTCAGCTAAGTTGATACCTTAATTAGCAACTTATTTGGCATCTGCCAGATTTTCCTTGTCGATAATCCTCGGAATGCACAGATATGCCGGTACGGTAATCACACCATTATTGTAGGTATTCACATCGTTCACATCAGGCTGGGAGCCATCCACCACCGCCTTAATCATGCGGATGCACTTCTGGTTCAGCACCACGCTGTCCTTTTTCAGGGAGAAGCCCATCTTGCCCTGCTGAATGTATTCCAATGCCTTGCTGTCAGCATCCTGCCCTGAAATCAGCGGCCAGCTGCCCTGATATGCCCCCATGCCGTCAATGACGCCATAAGCAATGCTGTCACAGGCAGCCACGATGATATCCAGGTTCTGCCCCTGGTAATACTGGCTGATCAGCTGCTCCGCCCTTGCCTGGGCATTCTTGCTGTCCCAGTTCTTGGTAGCGGTAGAGTTGTAGTCGCTCTGTCCGGACGGCACCCTCAGCTGTCCATTGTCAAGATACGGCTTCAGCTGGTCATACGCCCCCTGATACATGAGCTTGGCATTGCTGTCCGTATCGCTGCCGGAGAAGAACTCAATGTTGTAGGGCCCGGCACCTGCCTGCAAATTCATCTTCTTCACGATGTACTTGCCCATGGCCTCGCCCACGCCATAATTATCAAAAGTAACGAAATAATTTATGGCATCCGTATCGGCAGTCAGGCTGTCATAATCAATAATCGGGATATTCCGGCTCTTGGCATCTGCCAGTGCCTTGGTAAAATTCTTGCTCTCGCCACCTGCCAGCACAATGCAGTCCGGCTTGGAATCCACCGCCTTCTGCAAACATTCCGTCTGGGATTCATCCGTATCAAACACATACAGGTCAACATGCATGCCCTCCTGCTCCAGCGCGTCCTTCATCATCTGGGCACCCTGGGTCCAGCGGTTGGGCTCATGGGAAAATACCATGGCAATGTGCTTCTGCCCGTTATCGCTGCCGCAGCCCGCAGTGAACAACGCACCCAGGCAAAGCAGGGCAAGAGCTATCCATACTGTAAACTTCTTCATCATCCTGCCCTCCTTAAATCCTGAACTTAGCCGCTTCATCCTGCAAGGTCTGAGACAGCTCTGACAGCTTGTGGCTGGCAGATGCCACCTCATCCATGGAAGCAGACTGCTCCTCGGTAGCTGCCGAAA
>JAEDOE010000047.1 GCA_016302095.1 Anaerovibrio sp.
TTGGCATCCTTTTCAGCCACATAGGCCTTTTCATCTGCCATAATATCGGCTGCCAGCTTCAGCTGCATCTCCACCTGCTGATAAGAAGTGCCGCCATAGGAATTGCGGTTCTTTACGCAGGTCTCAGGGCTAATGGCATCGTAGATGTCCTCCTCAAACAAATCAGACAGCTCCTTCAGCTCAGCCATAGTCATATCAGCCAGCCACTTATTCTGCTCAATGCAGTAGTGAACAGCCTTGCCGGAAACAGCATGGGCCTGACGGAAAGGCAAGCCCTTCTTCACCAGATAGTCAGCCAGATCAGTTGCATTGGAGAAGTCCTCTGCCACAGCACGGCGCATTACATCCTTGCGCACCTTCATGCCCCGCATGATACGGGCATACACTGCCAGGCTGAACTTGATGGTATCAATGGCATCAAAAATGCCTTCCTTGTCCTCCTGCAAGTCCTTGTTATATGCCAGCGGAAGCCCCTTGACCGTGGTCAGCATGGCCATGAGATGGCCCATGACACGGCCTGTCTTGCCCCGAACCAGCTCCGACACATCAGGATTTTTCTTCTGAGGCATCATGGAGGAGCCGGTGCAATGGGCATCGTCCAGCTCAATAAAGAAGAACTCACGGGAACACCACAAAATGGTTTCCTCGCTGAGACGGGACAGATGCACCATCAGGATAGAAGCAGCTGACAGGAATTCCATGATATAGTCCCTGTCAGACACTGCATCCAGGCTGTTGCTGTAAATAGACGCAAAATTCAGCTGCTCCGCCACAAAAGGACGGTCAATAGGGAAAGTTGTGCCAGCCAGGGCACCTGCCCCCAGCGGCATAATGTCGCAACGGTCATACACGCCCTTGAAGCGGTCAAAGTCCCGCTTCAGCATACCGAAGTAGGCCATCATGTGATGGGAGAACAAAATCGGCTGGGCGCGCTGCAGATGGGTATAGCCCGGCATAATCACATCGCTATACTTCTCTGCCGCTTCCACCAGTGCCGCCTGCATATCGAGAATCAGCTTCTCCACCTCAACCACCTGACGGCGGATGAACATGTGGGTATCCAGTGCCACCTGGTCATTGCGGCTGCGTGCCGTATGCAGGCGTCCACCAGCCTCGCCGATAGCGTCAGTCAGCCGCTTCTCGATATTCATGTGAATATCCTCAAGGGCAACCTCAAAAGAGAAATTGCCCTCCTCGATTTTCTTGTAAATATCCTTCAGGCCGCTGATAATGTCATCCCGGTCTGCCTCGGAGATAATGCCGACCTTCGCCAGCATGGTAGCATGGGCAATAGAACCGGCAATATCCTCATTGTACATCCGCTTATCAAAATCAATAGAAGCCTGAAAATCATTAATCATCTCGTCGGTGGACTTGGAAAAACGTCCGCCCCAGAGCTGCTCTGCCATAATTACTTACCTGCCTTTTCCTGCATCAGGGCACGAACCTTCAGCGGCAAGCCAAAGAGGTTGATAAAGCCTTCTGCATCAGCCTGATTGTAAACATGGTCTTCCTCAAAGGTTACAAATTCCTGATTATACAGGGAATAAGGGGACTTGGCACCTGCACTCATGATGTTGCCCTTGTAGAGCTTCAGCTTTACAGTACCTGTTACAGTCTCCTGAGTGCTGTCAACGAAAGCGGACAGAGCCTCACGGAGCTGGCAGAACCACATGCCGTCATAAACCAGCTCGCCAAAGCGGATAGCCACGCCTTCCTTGTAGTGGTAGGTTGCACGGTCGAGGCAGAGATACTCCAGCTCGCGATGAGCGTAGAACAGGATTGCTCCGCCCGGATTCTCATAAACACCGCGGGACTTCATGCCCACAAGGCGGTTCTCGCAGATATCAACAATACCAACGCCATTCCGGGCGCCGATATCATTCAGCTCAGTCAGAAGCTCCACTGCACCCATCTTCTTGCCATTAACAGCCACAGGAATACCCTTTTCAAAGTCAATGGTTACATACTCAGGCTTGTCAGCGGCATCCTCCGGAGCCTTGGATACCAGATACATCTCGTTCTGAGGCTCATTCCAAGGGTCCTCCAAATCAGAGCCCTCATGGGACAGATGCCAGATGTTCTTGTCCATGGAATACTTCTTGTTATCGGTAGGAATGTCGATATTATGAGCCTTGGCATACTCGATTTCCTGAGTACGGGACAGCAGGTCCCACTCACGCCAAGGAGCCACAATAGCCATGTTCGGAGCCAGAGCCTTGACAGTCAGCTCAAAGCGAACCTGGTCATTGCCCTTGCCGGTAGCACCGTGAGCAATAGCCTCGGCACCTTCCTTCTTTGCCACCTCAACCAGACGCTTGGCAATCAGCGGACGGGCGAAGGAAGTGCCCAGCAGATACTTGCCCTCATAAACAGCCCCAGCCTTCAGGGTTGGCCATACGTACTCCTCCAGGAACTCCTGAGTCAAATCCAAAATATAGCACTTGGAAGCGCCGGAACGCAGAGCCTTGTCATGGATAGCCTGCATGTCATCCCCCTGGCCGATATCAGCACAGCAGGCAATAACCTCGCAGCCGCCATAGTTTTCCTTGAGCCAAGGAATGATAACGGAGGTATCAAGACCACCGGAATATGCCAATACGACTTTCTTAAATTCTGCCATAATATTTACAACTCCTTAATCATTATTTCCACATGAGAAAATAGATAAACAATATTTATCAGCCCATTGTAAGAGCCATAATCGCCTTCTGGGTATGGAGGCGGTTTTCTGCCTCATCAAAAATGACATCAGCATAAGCCTCAAGGATTTCATCGGTGATTTCCTCGCCCCTGTAGGCAGGCAGGCAGTGCATTACGATAACGCGCTTGTCAGCTACCGCCAGAAGCTCTGCATTTACCTGATAATCCTTGAAAATCTTCTTGCGCTCCTCGTGCTCATCCTCCTGGCCCATGCTTGCCCAGGTATCAGTTACCACGATATCAGCGTCCTTGGCTGCCTCAAACGGGTCATTCACCAGCTTGATGGATGCGCCGGTTTCCTCCGCATCCTTGCAGGCATTCTCAAAAACCTGCATATCAGGCTCAAAGCCCTTCGGATTGGCAGAAACAAAATCAATGCCTGCCTTGGCGCAGCCGTACATGTAGGAATTGGTCATGTTGTTGCCATCGCCTACATAGGCCATCTTCAAACCCTTGAGATTCTTGCCCTTGTGCTCCTGAATAGTCAGCAGGTCAGTCAGGACCTGGCAAGGATGCAAAAGGTCAGTCAGGGCATTGATAACAGGCACATCAGACCATTTAGCAAACTCCTCCACCCTGTCATGGCCAAAGGTGCGAATCATGATGCCGTCCAGATAACGGGACATAACACGGGCAGTATCCTTGATAGGCTCGCCCCTGCCCAGCTGCAAATCACGGTTGGACAGAAACAGTGCCTGACCGCCCAGCTGATACATACCTGTTTCAAAGGAAAGGCGGGTACGGGTGGAAGATTTCTCAAAAATCATGCCCAGAGTCTTGCCCTTCAAGATATGATGCTCAATGCCGGCCTTCTGCTTTGCCTTGAGCTCGTGGCCCAAAGCCAGGATTTCATTTACCTCATCCACGGAAAGGTCATGGATGGAAAGCATGTCCTTGCCTTTTAACATTTTATAACCTCCAATAGGCATACCGAATATATACTTATGTACACCAACAGCGTATATTATACTACATTAAAGCGAGAAAATAAACCTTCTGCTGCATGGGTATACAATATTATTGCACATTCATTGCACAGAATGCGTTAGCAAACTATTAAGCATACTGCGGCAATACTGCCTCAACTGCATCGCATACCTCGTCAATATGCGCCTTGGTAACAATCAATGGCGGCACAAAGCGCAGCACATTGCCGGCTGTGCAGTTGATAATAGCCCCCTTGTCCAGGCAGGCATTGACAATCTCCCGGCCCGGCTTGGTCAGCTCCATGCCCAGAATCAGGCCCATGCCACGAACCTCTTTAATCAAAGCCGGGAATTTTGCCTGCATTGCTTCCAGCCGTTCCTTCATGTACTGGCCCATCTCAGTGACATGCTGCAAAAATGCCTCAGTTCCCACATTGTCCAGCACCACGTTGGCTGCCGCGCAGGCCAGCGGATTGCCGCCAAATGTAGAACCGTGGTCACCGGCATGGAGAGCCGCCGCCACCTTGTCACTGGTGATAAATGCCCCGATTGGCACACCGCCAGCCAGCCCCTTGGCAAGGGTAACCACATCCGGCTTGATGCCATAGTTCTCATAGGCAAAGAACTTGCCGCTTCTGCCCATGCCGCTCTGGATTTCATCAAAAATCAGCACCGCACCGTACTTGTCGCACAGCTGGCGCACCTTCTGCATATACTCAGTATCAGGTACATGGACGCCGCCCTCCCCCTGGATAGGCTCCAGCATTACGGCAGCAGTCTTGTCGCTCATCAGCTTTTCCAATGCCTCAATATCATTGTAAGGCACATAGTCAAAGCCTTCCGGCAGCGGTCCGAAGCCCTCATGATACTTAGGCTGGCCAGTAGCGGTCAGGGTAGCGATGGTACGGCCGTGGAAACTGTGAATGGCAGAAATAATCTGGGACTTGTCCGGGGCAATAGTATGGGCATACTTTCTTGCTACCTTGATGGCACCCTCATTTGCCTCCGCCCCGGAGTTACCGAAGAAAACCTTGCCCAAGCCGCTGAGCTTTACCAGCTTTTCCGCAGCTTCTGCCTGTACCTGGGTATAATACAGGTTGGAGCAGTGAATCATCTTCCCTGCCTGCTCTGCAATTGCCTTTACCAGCTCAGGATGATTATGCCCCAGCACGTTTACGGCAATGCCTCCCAAAAAGTCAATATACTTTTTGCCCTGGGAATCATATACATAAACACCATCCCCGTGGTCCAGCACAATCTGGTAACGGGCGAACACCGGCAGATAATCATGGGCATCCTTGGCATAAATCTGTTCATCAGTTAATTGCATTTCACTTACACCTCAAAATTTTATTTAACAATCTGAATAACGATACCGCCTTTTTTCTTATTTAACAACCTGGGTACCGATACCGCTGTTGGTCAAAAGCTCCAGAATGATGGAGTGAGGCTGACGGCCGTCAATGATATGTACCTTGTTGGTGCCGCACTCAATGGATTTCAGGCATGCCTCAATCTTCGGAATCATGCCGCCGGAAATCGTGCCATCCTTGATATAGCCCTTCGCCTCCTCCACAGTCAGGGAGGAAATAAAGCTGTCCTTGTCATTGAAGTCCTTGTACACGCCCTCAATATCCGTCAGCAGCAGCAGCTTTTCCGCATGAAGGGCACCGGCAATCTCCGCCGCCACATAATCCGCGTTGATGTTGTAGCTCTCCCCATCCTCGCCTACGCCGATTGGTGCAACTACCGGGATGTAGCCATTGTCCAGCAAATCCTGCAAAATGCGGGTATCCACCGACTCCACCTGGCCAACATAGCCTATGTCAACAGTTTCCGTATGCCCATCCTCGTCATAAACAGTAGCCATTTTCTTTCTTGCCTTGATAAGCCCTGCATCCTTGCCGCTGAGACCTACCGCCCTGACACCGCGGCAGTTCAGCATGTTGACAATATCGGAGTTGACCTTGCCATCCAGCACCATCTCGGCAATCTCCACAGTTTCCTCGTCAGTAACACGCAGGCCGCTGACAAAATCAGACTGCTTGCCCACTTTTTTCAAAAAGTGGGTAATATCAGGACCGCCACCATGCACAATCACCGGGCGAATGCCTACATATTTCAGAAGGCTGATATCCTCCATTACCTTGTGCTTCAAATCCTCGTTAATCATGGCATTGCCGCCATATTTTACCACGATGGTCTTGCCATAAAATTCCTGAATATACGGCAGTGCCTCAATGAGAGTACCTGCCTTTTTTTCAGCATGCTTCATTATCGCCATAATCTATACCTCATCATCCCGATATACACATGTATACAAATATGTACACGATTATCAGGTGTGATACTCACCATTAATCTTCACATACTCATAGGAGAAATCGCAGCTCCATACAGTAGCCTTGGCATCTCCCATGCCCATCTCCACATCAATCACAATATCATGCTCTGCCATAACCTTATGGATGTCGTCCTCATTGAACTCTGCCCCCAGGCCATTGGCATAGACAGGCACGCCGCCAAACTTGATAACGGTCTTTTCAGGCACCATCGGAATCCCTGCATAGCCCACAGCGCAGATAACACGCCCCCAGTTCGGGTCCTCGCCAAAGAAAGCTGTCTTTACCAGCGGAGACTTGGCAATGCTCATGGCTACAGTCTTGGCATCCTCAAAGGTCTTGGTACCGCTTACATTGATAGTCAGGAACTTGGTTGCGCCCTCGCCATCAGCTGCAATCCGCTTGGACAGCTCCTGGCAGATTTCCTTCAAAGTTGCATAGAACTTCTCATACTCAGGGGAGCCATCAGTGATTTCTGCCGCGCCGGATGCGCCATTTGCCAGTACCAGCACAGTATCATTGGTGCTCATATCGCCATCAACGGAAATCATGTTGAAGGAAACCTCAACAATTTCGGAAAGAGCCTTCTGCATCAGCTGGCTGGAAATATTGGCATCAGTGGTGATGTAGCAGAGCATGGTAGCCATATTCGGCTGAATCATGCCGGAACCCTTGGCAATAGCACCGAAGCGCACTGCCTGTCCGCCAATCTCCACCTCACAGGAACAAGCCTTGGAATAAGTATCGGTGGTAATAATGGCATTGCCTGCGTTCTTGCTGCCATCCTCGGAAAGCTCCGCAGCAGCAGCCTTGATGCCTGCCTCCAGCTTGTCCATCGGCAGATTTACACCGATAATGCCGGTAGAGCCCACCAGCACCTCATCTGGGGCACAGCCTACTTCTGCAGCAGCCAGAGCCGCCATTTTCCTGGCATTGGCAAGACCTGTCTCGCCAGTGCAGGCATTGGCACAGCCGGCATTGGCAACGATGGCATGAGCCTTGCCGCCCTTTACCACCTCACGGGAAACAATTACAGGAGCCGCAGCCACTGCATTTTTGGTAAATACGCCTGCTACAGCTGCTTCCTTCTCTGTATAAATCAATGCCAAATCCAGATTGCCGCTCTTTTTGATGCCAGCCTTTACACCGGCAGCCTTAAAGCCCTTTGGAAAGGTTACACCGGCAGCCGCATTCTTTTCACTAAACATATCCGTTCCTCCTACACTATCAAAACTATAAAATCTATAAAAAGTTTACTCTATCAAAATTATTACAAATTTACATCATGGATATACAGGCACCATGTCCAGCCCCAGCTTCTCATCAAAGCCGCTGGCAATGTTGAAATTCTGCACAGCCTGCCCTGCCGCGCCCTTGACAAGATTATCAATAGCGGACAGCACAATCACCCTGCCGGTGCGCTGGTCAATATGCCAGCCAAGATCACAGAAGTTGGAGCCACGCACATTCTTGGTAGCAGGATAACCCCCAAGACCAATCAAGCGGACAAAATACTCCTTGCCATACATCATTTCATAGGCGGCAGTAACCATATCGGCAGTTACCCCCTCCTTCAGCCTGGCATAACAGGTGCTCAGAATACCTCTGGACATAGGCACCAGATGCGGCGTAAAATTCAGCACCGTTTCCTCCCCGGACAAATCAGCAATGGCCTGCTCAATCTCAGGGGTATGGCGATGAGTTGCCACGCCGTATGCCTTGAAGCTGTCATAAAGCTCAGGGAAATGGTTTGCCTGCTTGGCAGAACGGCCAGCCCCGGAAACGCCGGACTTGGCATCCACCACGATGGT
>JAEDOE010000048.1 GCA_016302095.1 Anaerovibrio sp.
GGACCAGGTGGCACGGCTGGAATACTTCGCCACATCAACGAACTCATCCACCAGCTCTTTGTTGGCGGACAGGCCGATAATAGCGCCGGTACGCTGGCCGTACATGGTATAGCCCTTGGACATGGAGAAAGCAAACATGGTGAAGATATTCTCAGGCAGGTTGCTGAACTGCTTCATGAAGCTGCGGCACTCGTTCTTCTCACCTGCATAGTCAATATAGGCAATATCCACCAGCAGGTTGACCTTCTTGCCCTCTGCCGCATACTTCCTGCACAAATCCAGCACGCCGGTCCAGTCAGCCTCGGACAGGCTGTAGCCGGTAGGGTTGTGAGCAGGGGTGTTGATAATGAGCAGCAGGGAGTCCTGCTTGGCAAACAGCTCCTCCAGCTTGGCAGCCAGTGCCTTGAGGTTATAGTTCTGATTCTCATCAAAAAGCTGGTAGGTAGTCAGGGTACGTCCCTGCTCCTGGCAGAGCACATTGTAGGTGCCCCAGAACCAGTCAGAGGTCAGCACCTGGTCCCCTGCCTCAGTATAGTTGACAATAGCATGATGGATAGCACCGGTACCGCCAGCGGTAGCCACAGCAGCCAGATACCCCTCAGGCTTGTTGTCTGCAAAGGTCAGGTCAATAACGGTATCCAGATAGCCAGGCAAGCCTGCAATTGGCGCGTAGGCAATAGCATCAGCTATCGGCAGCTGATGGAAAACCTTCTCCATAGTCGGAATACATGCCAGCTTCTCATCCTCGCCCATAATGGCGCCAATAGTTGCGTTAGTAACCTTGTCAGCACCGTGCTCCTTCACAGCCTCTGCACATGCAGCACTGGCACCAAAAATAACATCTACAAGCTTTTTGCCCACACGATGGGATGCAACCTGAGAACTCATAAAAATTCTTCCTCCTATATACTCCTAAACAATCATTCGGGCAGACAGCGCACATCTGCCGCCATCTGCCCACATTATAGCCTTGAACTGCCTCTCTCCGGCACCATTGCACCGGAAAGACAGCAGACTTCTTTTAGATGAAATTACTTTTCAGGGAAAAATTCCTTGTGGATAGCATTGGCAGCTTCCTTCAGCTGGCTGCCCTTAATCAGGCAGGAAATGCTGATTTCGGAGGTGCTGATGGCATCGATGTTCACCTGGGCATCAGCCAGTGCGCCAAACATGCGGGTAGCAATGCCAGGGTTGCCCAGCATACCTGCACCCACGATGGAAACCTTTGCCACATCCTCCTCGATGAGAACTGCTACAGCGTGGAGCTTGTCAGCTACGCCATCCACAATCTGCTTTGCCTCAGCCAGATCGTCCTGGGCAATGGTAAATACCATATCAGTTACGTTTTTCTCGATATTCCTGATGCTCTGTACAATCATGTCTACAGCGATATTCCTGTCGGACAGGGCGGAGAAAATGGCATGAGCCACGCCCGGATCATTTGGTACGCCCAGAACTGCTACCTTTGCTACATTGCTGTCATGGGCTACGCCACGAATCAAGAAATCCTTTTCTTCCATTGTATAAGCCTCCCTAATCATTGTGCCTGGTTTGTTGGTAAAGGTGGAACGAACATGAATCGGAATGTTGAAATACATACCCATCTCCACGGAGCGCGGCTGCATTACGCCTGCACCCAGACGGGCCATCTCCAGCATTTCATCATAGGTAATCTCCTTCATCCTGCGTGCATCAGGCACCAGGCGAGGGTCTGCGGAGTATACGCCGTCAACGTCGGTATAAATCTCGCAGGCATCAGCCTTCAGGGCACCGGCCAGAGCCACAGCAGAGGTATCAGAACCGCCACGGCCCAGGGTTACAGGATCGCCCTTCTCGTCAGCACCCTGGAAACCTGCTACAACCACAATCTTGCCCTTTTCCAGCTCCTTGCGGACACGGGATGGCTTAATATCCACAATCTTGCCCTTGGTATGCACGGAGTTGGTCCGCATGCCAACCATCGGCCCGGTCAGGGAAATCGCCTTCTGCCCCAGGCTCTTGAATGCCATGGTCAGAAGCGCAATAGACACCTGCTCACCGGTGGTCAGCAGCATATCCATCTCACGGGTATACTGGTACGGATTGCTATTAATGCCCTTGGCCAGCTCAATCAGGTCATCCGTGGTATCGCCCATAGCGGATACCACCATGACAATCTGGTCACCAGGCTTTTTCTCTTCAATAATTCTCTTGGCAACATTCATAATCTTCTCAGTAGAGCCTACCGAGGTACCGCCAAACTTTTTTACAATTAAAGCCATGTCTCTCCCCCTAAGTATGCAAATTCCTTATAGCAGATATAATATATTCATCTAACAAGGACATTTGTCATTTTTAGCTTGCAACACATCAAGCGAATACCATTATAATACATGAAAAAGCAAATGTCCAGTGTGAAAAGTACAAATTTGACGAATCTATTCATGTATACATGAATACAATCAGAGATTGTTGCGGAATGTAAAGCTGTTCATCATGTGCGATGTACAAATAGCCACCGCCAGCGCATCTGCCACATCATCCGGCTTGGGGGGCTTGGGCAGATTCAAAAGCTTTGTCACCATGTAGATGACCTGCTCCTTGGTAGCCTTGCCGTAGCCTGTCACTGACTGCTTCACCTGCAGGGGAGTCCTCTCCAGCAGCCGCAGGTTGTTCTTTGCTGCCGCCAGCAAAATCACGCCCCTTGCCTGCCCTACAGGAATGGCTGTGTCCACATTGCGGTTGAAAAAGAGCTGCTCCACCCCCATGGCATCAGGGCGATGCCTTTTAATCAGCTCATCCAGCCCGTCATAAATCTTCAGCAGCCGCTCCTGCATGGGAGCCTTGGGACTTGTAGTAATAGCCCCATACTCATGGGCAACCAGCCTGCTGCCCCGGCTCTCCACAAAGCCATAGCCGCAGATTGCCGTCCCCGGATCAATTCCCAGTGCCAGCACCCTATCACCCCCTTCACAAAAAAATTACAGTTTCAAGCTGATTGGCAAATGAGTTCATCCCACGAAGTGCCATACCGGCTTGCTACAGATTGGCACTAAAGCAAGAGCAGGGTACGGTAGCCGGAGAAAACCTTTGTCGCGCCTCGCTTCTTAGCGAATGCCAGCACCAGCGAAGCATGAGCTTAGCAGCGTGAGGCACGACTAAGAGCGAGAGCGGGTTTTCGAGGCTACCATACCCTGCTCGCGTTATATCTGTTATTTCAGGAGCTTACTCCTCATCCATTTCATAGTTGCCATATACTTCCTGCACATCATCATTCTCATCCAGTGCATCCAGCATCTTCTGCATCTTCACAGCAGCATCGCCCTCAACCTTTACGGTATTGTCAGGCACCATAGTAACCTCGGCAGATACAGTCTCGATCCCCTTCTCGCCCAGAGCAGCTTCGATATCATCAAACGCCTCCGGCTCGGCAGTAATCTCGAATACATCGTCCTCATTTTTCAGGTCATCGGCACCAGCCTCCAGCACCAGCTCCATGAGGGCATCCTCATCATCAAAGGTCTCCTTCTCCACAACAAAGACAGCCTTCTTCTTGAACATCCAGCTTACGCAGCCGGACTCGCCCAGGTTGCCGCCATGCTTGGAGAAAATATGACGGATATCTGCTGCCGTGCGGTTGCGGTTGTCGGTAAGGATATCCAAAAGAATTGCCGTGCCGCCAGGACCATAGCCCTCATAGGTCAGCTCCTCATAGTTGCTGCCATCGGAAGCCCCCAGTCCCTTCTGGATAGCCCGGTTGATGTTGTCCTTCGGAATATTGTTGGACTTTGCCTTGCTGAGAGCCAGCTTCAGGCGCATGTTGCCGGTAGGATCAGCACCGCCCATGCGCACGGCAATAGTAATCTCACGGCCGATTTTGGTAGTAATCTTGCCGCGGATAGCATCATTTGCACCCTTCTTACGTTTAATATTTGCCCATTTAGAATGTCCTGACATTATTCATGCTCCTTTTTGTATATAAAATCAAATTTACATTAAATAAAATAAAGTTAAACTATTAACAATGCTAACTCACTGAACCATCACTTCACCAGGCGATAGAACTTCTTCTTGCCCTTCTTGACAATTGCCTCACCCTCATGGAAGTCGCTGTCAGCCAGCACATAGTCCGCATCAGCTACCTTGGCATCGTTCAGGGACAAGCCATTCTGCTGAATCAGGCGGCGTCCCTCGCCCTTGGAGGCAAATACCTTGCCTGCCACCAGGATATCCAGCAGCTTCTTACCGGCATCCTCGGCAGTCAGCGCAATAGTCGGCATGTTTTCATTGGAACCGGAACCGCCAAACACTGCCTCTGCCGCAGCCTTTGCCTTGTCAGCCTCCTCTGCCCCGTGCACCAGCTTGGTTACCTCGTATGCCAGCACAGCCTTGGCCTCGTTGATAGCAGCATCCTGCAAGCTGCCCAGGCGGCGAACCTCCTCCATCGGCAGGAAGGTCAAAAGTGCCAGGCACTTCTCCACATCCGCATCATCCACATTGCGCCAGTACTGATAAAAATCATAGACAGGTGTCTTTTCCTTGTCCAGCCACAGGGCTCCGCCTGCTGTCTTGCCCATCTTCTTGCCATCGCTCTTTGTCAAAAGGGTAAAGGTCAGGCCGTACACTGCATCCCCGGTCTTGCGGCGGGTAAGCTCCACGCCGCCGATGATGTTGGACCACTGATCGTCACCGCCCATCTCCAGCTTGAGATTGTAGCGGCGGTGCAGCTCCAGAAAATCATAGGACTGCATAATCATGTAGTTGAATTCCAGGAAAGTCAGGCCCTTCTCCATACGGTTCTTGTAGCACTCAGCCGCCAGCATGCGGTTGACGGTGAAATGCGGTCCGATATCTCTCAGCAGCTCAATATAATTCAGCTTTCTCAGCCAGTCGCCGTTGTTGACAATCAGCGCCTTGTCATCGCTGAAATCGATAAACCTCGCCATCTGCTCCTTGAAGCGGTTGCAGTTGTACTCAATATCCTCATCCGTCAGCATCCTGCGCATATCGGTACGGCCGGACGGGTCACCTACAGTACCTGTGCCGCCACCCACCAGGCAGATAGGACGATGACCTGCCCTCTGCATGTGCGCCATTACCATCAGCCCCAGAAAATGCCCCACATGCAGGCTGTCCGCCGTAGGGTCAAAGCCAACATAGAAGGTTACCTTTTCATTGGCAAGCATGCTGCGAACCTCGTCCTCATTGGTACACTGGGCAATGTAGCCCCGCTCCTTCAGAACATCAAAAATACTGGTAGTCACTTTACTATCTCTCTCCTATCATAATGAACCAGCATTCACTGCTTCATTCTGTTATACAAACCTTGCATTCATTGCATCTATTGCATTCATCGCGTATATTCCATCAGTTAGCCTTTTTGCCGCCACCGCCCGGCACCGGGGATGGAGCTGTAGGCGCAGGCACTGCCTCCTGAGCAGGTACTGCAGGTGCATTGCCCTCGCCGGATTTGCCAGCCTCCTTTGGCTTGGCATCCTTGCCCTGCTTCTGCTCCTTGCCGTCCTTATCCTTGTCCTTATCGTCCTTCTTGTCCTCAGTCTTGGCAGGCTTCTCCACAGAGGTCAGGTATGCACCGTTAAAGTTCTTGTTAGGCATTCCCTGCACCACCTTGGACATGAATGCCTTCCAGATAGTGGCAGGCGTGGTGCCGCCTGTCATGCTGCCCATGCGGGCATTGTCATCACAGCCTACCCAGACGCCTGTTACCAGGTCGGGCACATAGCCCACGAACCAGGCATCCTGATAGTTGTCAGTAGTACCTGTCTTGCCGGCTGCCGGACGGCCGATATTTGCCCTTGTACCCGTACCACGGGCAATAACGCCCATGAGCATGCTGGTAAGGTTATTGGCAGTAGATTTTTTCAGCACCTGCTCGGACTTGGGATGTGCTTCTTCCAGCACCTCGCCCTTCTGATTCAGCACCTTCACAATAGCCACCGGCTCCACATGGACGCCATCATTGGCAAAGGTACCGTAGGCACTGGTCATCTCCAGCGGGGTTACGCCCTTGGTCATGCCGCCGATGGAGACAGCATAGTTCATATCATTGGCACTGCCCTCCTTGACGAAGGTAGTGATGCCCATCTTCTCTGCCAGATAAATAATCTTTTCCATGCCCACTTCCTGGGCAATCTTGATGGTCGGCACGTTCAGTGACTGCTCTGCCACATAGCGCATGGTTACAGTGCCGTTAAAGTTGCGGCTGTAATTCTGTGGCTGCCAGCCGCCGATATTAATCGGCTTGTCCTCCACTGTAGAGGAAGGCGTCAGCCCGTTCTCCAAAGCTGCCGCAAACACGAAAGGCTTGAAGGAGGAGCCAGGCTGCCTCTCAGCCATGGTAGCCCTGTTGAACTGGTCCGTTCCCCTGCCGCCGACCATCGCCTTGATATAGCCGGTAGACGGCTCAATTGCCACCAGTGCCCCCTGCGGCTGCTTGTTGCCGCTGCCGTCAGTAGAATAGGTCGGCAGATTCTGCATAGCTGCCTCTGCCGCCTTCTGCATATCCACATCCAGCGTGGTATAAATCTTCAGCCCTTCCTGATATACTGCATCTGCACCGTATTTCTCGATCATCAGCTGGGTTACATAGTCAATAAAGTAAGCAGCCAGCCCGGTGGTATCCTGCTTCTGAGGCTTCACCAGATTCAGGCTCTCCGCCTTGGTTTTTGAGGCAGTAGACGAGCTGATATAGCCGTACTTGGCCATCTGGTCCAGCACCACGCCCTTACGCTCCTGGGCCGCCTGCAGATTGTTCAGGGGCGAAAAATAGTTCGGGCTCTTGGGAATACCTGCCAGCATAGCACATTCATTCAGATCCAAATCCTTGACATCCTTGCCAAAATAGGTCTTGGCAGCTGCCTGCACACCATAGGCCCCCTGCCCAAAATAAATCTGGTTCAGGTAAAGCTCAAGAATTTCATCCTTGGTGTACCTTCGCTCCAGCTGCAGGGCCAGAAAAATCTCCTGAATTTTTCTCTTGTAGGTTCTGTCCTGAGTCAGATACGCATTCTTTGCCAGCTGCTGGGTAATGGTGGAACCGCCCTCTGCCACGCCCTTATTGGTGATATTGGCAATCAGTGCACGCATGATGCCCTTGGGATCCACGCCTGCATGGTCATAAAACCGCACATCCTCCACCGCTATGAAAGCATCCTTCAAATGCTCCGGCACCTGGCTGATTTTCACAGGCACGCGGTTCTGCTCTGCATGGACATTGGCAAGCTCGTTGCCGTTAATATCATAGATTTGGGACGAAGCCGCCGGCCTTACATCCTCCAAATCCTGCTTGGTATTTAAGGTAGCTGTTAAAAAACCACAGCCCACACCGACAATCATCACTGCAAGCACCACAGCAATGACAACAAGGATACGGCTGCCATTGCCTCGCTGGGGAGGCTTATGGGCCTGCCGTGACCTCTGGGCTGCTCCTGTACGCTTTTCCATATAGTGCCTCCTTAGTCACACACAAATACAGACTATATTCTACCACAAAATGCCTCATTTGTGTATACAAAAAAAGAAAAGCCGCCAGCAAATCCTGCCAACAGCTTTTTCTTCATTAAATAACAACCACCTGCTCAATAGGCGTTACGCTGAACATCAGCTCATGCTCTGCCACGGCCACGCAATCAGACCGCACATAGAAAAGCTGGCCTGAGCACGGTGATTTCAATTCTTCCAGGCACTCTGCCGTAAATGGATCAAAAATCTGCCCCACCACAG
>JAEDOE010000049.1 GCA_016302095.1 Anaerovibrio sp.
TCAGCGACCTGCCGGAGCTGCCGGAGGCGGACCGCAGTATATTGGAGCATGAGCAGCTGGATTTGTTTGCGGAGGCGGAGCTGCCGGAACAGGAGCAGGAGTCAGAGGAGTAATATCAAGCAAATTAAAAGATGGTTTTGGTGTATTGTATATATGTACATACGTACAATACATCAGAACCATCTTTTTTTCGTGCTATATAGCCGCAGGTATGTCAGCAACCACGAAAACACGCTCTCGCTCTTAGCACAGCCTCACGCTTCTAAGTTCCTGCTTCGCTTGCGCTCGCACTCACTAAGAAGCGAGGCTGCACTCAATGATTTTCGTTGGTTTGCTGACATACCTGCTTACAGAGCAATAAATCGTAGCATTACATAGCGTCATGAAGTTTGCAGCATGGTACGATCAATGCACAAACAAATCCTTGTGCATGCCGATGATTTCCCCGATCAGCATCTTGCCCTTTATATCGGCGTGGAGGCCGTCATTGGCCCATTCAGGAGCCAGGATGGTCTTGCTGGCATCGTAGAAGTAGGGCTCCAGGTCGATGTAGTAGGGCTGCTGGCGGATAAAGGCGTTGATGGCCTTCATCTTGGCATACCAGTTGGGGTCAGTAGGGGTCTGGAAGGCCAGCATGATATTTGCCGGATTGATAGGCGGCAGAGTCAGGAAAATAGGGCGTATATCGTTCTGACGGCATTTCTCGCCAATCTGTGCCAAATCCGAGATTACCTTGTCTGCGGAAAAGGTGTTGGAGCGCAGGCTGTTGGAGCCTGTCATAATCAGCAGGTTTTTCGGCATGATAGGCAGTACATCCCTGTCAAATCTGGCCAGGGTGGTGGTGGAGGTGTCACCGCTGCGGCCCAGGTTGATGCATGGCATGCCGATGTAGGTGGTATAGCTGTACTCAAGATTGGCAGGGGAGAAGGAGACGGCACCGCCCCCGTGGGTAATGCTGTCCCCGAAGGCTGCCAGCTCCGGCCGGGAGAGGTGTGCTTCCACCGTGAAGCTGTCGGTATCTGAATAGGTGCCCACAGTGTTGCCGCTGGCGTCCAGCCCCCTGACGCGCCAATAGTATTTGCCTGCGTAGTAGCGGGCGTATTCGTCATAGCAGCTGAAGGAGCTGTCCACGACTTTTGCCCATGCCCTGTCCTTGGTAGGGGAGGTATCGTTTTCCACGGCAGGCGGCGAGGTCAAAAGCTCCACCTCGTAGCGTGTGGCTCCCAGCATGGGAATCCAGGTAAAGACAGGATAGATTGGCTGGGAGAAGTTCGGCATCCTGTCGAAGTTGTTCAGCAGGGGCTTGTTGGGAGCCGGCCTGCCTGCATCAAGGCAGATTGGCTCGGCGGTGGAAAAAACGCCGATGGGCTCCTTGCGGAGATTCATGGCCCGTACCCGCCAGAAAAGCTGCGGCTGGTTCTGGTATGGCGTCAAATCAATCTGCAAGCCGTTGGTAAACACCTGCCGGGTGGCGTAGAGATGGTTTTTGGCGGACAGACTGACAGTGTTTTCCTCATCAGGGGGCCCTGAGAGAAGCTCCAGCTCGTACAGTACCCCGTCCGGCACGCTATGCCAGACCAGATACGGCTTCAGGCTGGCAGGATTGTTCGCAGTGTACTTGAAGATGGGCACAGGTCGGATGGGCTCCTGGTAGTTGGCATTGGGGATGAGCATTTCCCTGCCGGAGACCTTGCCAAAAATGCCGTAGGCAGTTATTTTGTAATAGGCAGGTATGGCGGTAGGCGGCACGGTATAGGAATCCTGCACCGTAAATTCGGAGCTTACCCTGGTGAATTCCGGCTCCCCTTCCACCAGGCCGGTAGTCTTGTAATAGGTTTCCACCTGATAGAGGCAGGGATAGGGATAGCGCTGCCAGTGCATGACCGTGCTGCCATTTTCCTGGGAAAAGCTGGCAGTGACCTGGTAATCCTTCAGCCCCAGCAAATCCGTCTTTTCCGTGAGAAAAATACAAAAAATGGTAAAACAGCATATAATCGTTAAAAATGAAAGAAAGTACGCAATTAATTTCCGCATATTAAATTATCCTCGGTTATTACTAATATATTCAAAACTATTATACATGAAAAACTGCAATAGAACAACAAAGAGGCTTTTCAAATGGCTGAATTATTAGTATAATGTTCAAGATAGGTTGAATTTCAGGCTACAGGTCAGTGGAATTTTTTTGAAAAATATTTATGTAAGGAAATGATGGCATGTCATTAAATCAGGATTTTATTGCTGCAGCCAAGGAGCTGCTGGGCGAGGAACAATTTTATGTGAATGAGCCGATGAGCAGGCATACGACCTTTAATATCGGGGGACCGGCGGATTATCTGCTGTTTCCTTCCGATATGGAGCAGGTGGCGAAGATATTCGTCCTCCTGAGGGATTTTGATATTCCCCATACTGTGCTGGGCAATGGCTCCAACGTGCTGGTGCTGGACAAGGGTATCAGGGGAGCTGTCATCAAGTTCCATGCGCCTATGAGCTATAAGCAGTGCGACGGCAATAAAATCGTTGCCGGGGCAGGTGCGTATCTGAAGCATGTTTCCCAGTTTGCTGCGGAAAACGGGCTGGCAGGGCTGGAGTTTGCCTGCGGCATTCCGGGCAGCCTGGGGGGCGCAGTCTTCATGAATGCAGGGGCATATGGCGGCGAGATGAAGAACGTGGTGACCCGGGTGAAGACCGTGGCGCATAATGGCAATATTATTACCTATGAGAAGGATGAGCTGGATTTTGGCTATCGCCATAGCGTCTTCCAGCATAACGGGCAGGCTATCTGCGAGATTACCATGGAGCTTGCGCCGGGGGACAGGGAGGAAATCCAGGCGAAAATGGCTGATTTTACCCAGCGCCGGGAGAGCAAGCAGCCTCTGGAGCTGCCTAGTGCAGGCAGCACTTTCAAGAGGCCGCAGGGATATTTTGCCGGGACGCTGATTGATGAGACGGGGCTGAAGGGACTGCAGGTAGGCGGTGCCCAGATTTCTACCAAGCATGCCGGGTTTGTGGTGAATTCCGGCAATGCCACGGCGGCGGATGTGCTCAACCTGATTAAAGAGGTGCAGGACAGGGTGTATGCCAAAAACGGCGTCAGGCTTTTCCCTGAGGTGCGGATTATCGGCGAGCAGTAAGCAGCAGGATATTCCATGCAGGCGGCAACGGGCGGTTATCAGCCGGTGACTGACGAAAAAGACAAGCAGGATGGGTGAAGATGGCAAAGGAAATTGAACGCAAGTTTTTAATCAAAAGGGAGCTGTGGCAGCCGAAGGGCGATGGCGTCAGCATCCGCCAGGGCTATCTGTCCCTGGAGCCGGAGCGCACGGTGCGGGTACGCCTGAAGGGGGAGCGCGGCTTTCTGACCATCAAGGGGAAAAATCATGGCATTTCCCGTATGGAGATGGAATATGAGATTCCGGCAAAGGAGGCGGCACAGCTCCTGGATGAGCTGTGCCTGAGGCCCCTGGTGGAAAAGACACGCTATACTGAGTCCTATCAGGGGCAGCAGTGGGAGATTGATATTTTTGCCGGGGACAATGCAGGGCTGGCGGTGGCTGAGGCGGAGCTTGAATCCGAGGCTGCAGAGCTGGTGCTGCCTGACTGGGCAGGGCAGGAGGTATCAGGGGATGCCAGGTACTATAATTCCAGCCTGATACATAATCCCTACAAAAACTGGCAGTCGTGATAAAGTACAGTGGACATAGGTTGCCTGTGTAAAAACATTTTTATTTTATTTGGCTCAATGTGTATATGAGATAGAAAAATGTTTCTGTACAAAATAATCAATGTAATATTTTTTATTAAATGTTGACAAATTAGTGTTAATGAGTGATAATATACAAAGCTCAATGAAAACTTGTGATAGTTGCCTTGGGCAGATGGTATAGGAGGGGTTTTTCTTAATGAAGCATGTATTATCTGTTCTGGTAAAGAATCAGACCGGTGTGCTGGTTCGGGTGGCAAGCATGTTCTCGCGCCGGGAGTTCAATATTGACAGCCTGGCGGTGGGCGTGACCGAGAACCCTGAGTTTTCCCGTATTACCGTGGTGGTATACGGTGATGAGTATCTGGTTGACCAGATGATGAAGCAGCTAGAGAAGCTTCCTGATGTGGAGGCGGTGCAGCGGCTGGCAGCCGGAGATGCTGTGTATCGCGGCATGACCATGATCAAGGTCAAGGCGGACGATACCAACAGGCTTGACGTGTTAAAAATGGCGGAGCTTTTCCGGGCCCGCGTCATTGATGTGCAGCCTACTACCCTGATTTTTGAGGTTACCGGCGATGATGACAAGGTGACAGCGTTCACCCGTCTCCTGAAGCCGTATGGTATCCTGGAGATTATCAGGACAGGCCTTATCGGCCTGGAGCGGGGCGAGCATACAATACAAGAACATTGTGAGGAGAGAGAGTATTATGGCAAAAATCTTTTATGACCAGGATGTAAATTGGGAAGTTATCAAGGACAAGACCGTTGCTATTATTGGTTATGGTTCCCAGGGACATGCCCATGCGCTGAACCTGAAGGAGAGCGGTCTGAACGTTGTAGTAGGCCTTTATAACGGTTCCAAGTCCAAGGCTGTTGCTGAGAGCAAAGGTCTGAAGGTTCTGCCAGTTGGCGAGGCAACTGCAGCTGCTGACATCATTATGATCCTGATTCCTGATGAGAAGCAGGCTGAGGTATATAAGAATGAGATTGCACCAAACCTGACTGCTGGCAAGGCTTTGGCATTTGCACATGGTTTCAACATTCATTTCCAGCAGATTATTCCACCTGCTGATGTAGATGTATTCATGGTTGCTCCAAAGGGTCCTGGTCATCTGGTACGCCGTACTTTCACTCAGGGCGGCGGTGTTCCTGATGTATTTGCAGTATACCAGGATGCTACCGGCCATGCTTTCGAGCTGGCCCTGGCTTATGCCCGCGGCATCGGTGGCACCCGTTCCGGCTGCATCCAGACTACCTTCCGCGAGGAGACTGAAACCGACCTGTTCGGCGAGCAGGCTGTTCTCTGCGGCGGCGTATGCTCCCTGATCAAGAACGGCTTTGAGACTTTGGTAGCTGCAGGTTATCAGCCTGAGATTGCATACTTTGAGTGCTTCCATGAGATGAAGCTCATCGTTGACCTGATGTATGAGGGCGGTATGGCCAAGATGCGCAAGTCCATCTCCAACACTGCTGAGTATGGTGACTATGTATCCGGCCCTCGCGTAGTGGCTGAGCCTAGCCGCAAGGCTATGGAGCAGGTTCTGAAGGAGATTCAGGACGGTACCTTCGCCAACAAGTTCCTCACTGACAACAAGGTTGGCTGGCCAAACTTCTATGCTATGCGCAAGCTGAATGCAGAGCATCAGATTGAGGAAGTGGGCGGCAAGCTGCGCGGCATGATGAGCTGGCTGAAGGATGGCGCTGATCTGTCCAAGGACTGATATCAGCCCGGTTGCTTTTGACAGGTAAATTAAAATAAGATGAAATAGGCTTATGCCGTGTTTGGCATAAGCCTATTTGTAGCATTAGTGAGAATTATGAGAGGTGTATGTTATGGGTATGAATATGACCGAGAAAATTCTTGCCAGACATGCAGGCCTGGAGTCTGTATCTGCCGGTCAGCTGATTTTCTGCAAGCTGGATATGGTGCTGGCAAATGATGTAACTGCTCCGCCTGCCATCAAGGAGTTTGAGAAGATTGGCAAGCCGGTGTTTGATAATACGAAGATTGCCCTGGTGCCTGACCATTTTACGCCCAACAAGGATATTAAGGCGGCCGGCCTGGCCAAGACTGTCCGGGAGTTTGCCAAGAAGCATCAGATCAAGAACTATTTTGAGATTGGCCGCGTGGGCATCGAGCATGTCATCCTGCCGGAGAAGGGCATTGTAGGCCCTGGCATGCTAACCATCGGCGCTGATTCCCATACCTGCACCTACGGTGCGGTAAACGGCTTCTCCACCGGCGTGGGCTCAACTGACCTGGGGGTGGCTATGGCTACCGGCGAGGCATGGTTCAAGGTGCCGAAGGCAATCAAGGTTGTCCTGACCGGCAAGAAGCCAAAGTACATCTGCGGCAAGGATGTCATCCTCACTTTGATTGGCATGATCGGCGTGGACGGAGCTTTGTACAAGGCCATCGAGTTTGCCGGTGAGGGCGTAGCTGAGCTGACCATGACTGACCGCCTGACCATCAGCAACATGGCCATTGAGGCAGGCGGCAAGAACGGCATTTTCCCGTTTGATGAGATTACCAGGGAGTATGTAGAGGGCCGCGTGCAGCAGCCTTATGAGCCGGTGGCGGCTGATGAGGATGCGGAGTATGAGCAGGTGGTGGAGATTGACCTGTCCAAGCTGACTCCGGTAGTGGCATTCCCGCATTTGCCGGGCAATACCCATCCTGTGTCAGAGATTGGGGAGATTAAGATTGACCAGGTGGTAATCGGCTCCTGCACCAATGGACGCCTTGAGGATTTGCAGCAGGCAGCAGAAATCCTGGCAGGCCATACCGTACATCCTGATGTGCGCTGCATCATTATCCCTGGTTCCCAGCAGGTGTATCTTGATGCCATGAAGGCCGGCTATGTGGAGACATTTATTAATGCCGGTGCTGCTGTCAGCACTCCTACCTGCGGCCCTTGCCTGGGCGCTCACATGGGCATCATGGCAGCCGGGGAGAAGGCTGTTTCCACCACCAACCGTAATTTCCGTGGCCGCATGGGCCACGTTGATTCCGAGGTTTATCTGGCAGGCCCTTATGTGGCGGCAGCCAGCGCAATTCTCGGCCGTATTGCAGTTCCAGAGGAGGTAAAGTAAGATGAGCTTAGAGGGAAAGGTTTGGCGCTACGGCGACAATATTGATACGGATGTGATTATTCCGGCACGCTATCTGAACTCCTTTGACCCGAAGGATCTGGCGGCCCATTGCATGGAGGACAGCGATGAGCATCAGGATGCACCTTTTGCCAGCAATGTGGTGGAGGGGGATATCATGGTGGGCGGCAAGAATTTCGGCTGCGGTTCCTCCCGTGAGCATGCGCCGATTGCCATCAAGGCTGCCGGTGTGCCTGTGGTGATTGCTGCGGATTTTGCCCGCATTTTCTACAGGAACGGCATTAATATCGGCCTGCCGCTGCTGGAAATCGGTGCTGATGTGGAGAAAATCAGCCACGGGGACAGGCTCCGGGTGGATACTGCCACCGGCGTCATTGAGAACCTGACTACCGGGGATGTATTCCATGCCCAGCCGCTGCCGGGCTTCGTGCAGGATATTGCCAAGGCTGGCGGCCTGATTAACTACATCAAGGCAAAGGGCTAAAAGCATAAATATATAGTGATGAAATTGCACTGGTGCAAGGATTTTGCACCGATTTAAGGAGAAGATAGTATGGCAAAGAAGATTGTGGTCATTCCTGGTGACGGCATCGGCAAGGAGATTACTGACTCCGCCGTAGAGGTGCTGAAGAAGGCTGCGGAGAAGTATTCCCTGGAGCTGGAATATGAATACAAGGATGCAGGCGGTACTGCCTATGACAAGTTCGGCACGCCGCTGCCGGAGGATACCCTGGAGGCCTGCAAGGCTGCTGATGGGGTGCTGTTTGGTGCTGTCGGCGGTGACAAGTGGGATAATGTGGAGCCGTCCCTGCGGCCTGAAAAGGCAATTCTGGGACTTCGGAAGGGCCTGGGGCTGTACGCCAACCTGCGTCCTGTAAAGGT
>JAEDOE010000050.1 GCA_016302095.1 Anaerovibrio sp.
GGAATGTAGTGATTGTAGGCACCGGCACCCCGAAAGATGCTGTCAAAGACCTTGTTTTTGCCTGCCAGGGCTGTGAGCTTGTTCCTGACCTCCAGCTCCGTGCAGCCTGACGGGATGCTCAGCTCCTTGAGGCGGACGGACTCCGGCACGGCTGCATACAGCTCATCAGTGCTACTCATGCCTATGGCAGACAGCATTTCCTGCCGCTCCTGCAGGGTAGATGGAATATAGCTTCCCATGATTATGCCTCCTCGTTTGCACAGAATTCCTCATAGGCTGCTGCATCCATCAATTCCTCGGTATCGGACACATCCTTTACCTTAATCAGCCACTGCTCATAAGGCTCCTGATTAATGAGGGCAGGCTCGTCAATAAGTCCCTCATTGACCTCTGCTACAGTGCCGCTAACAGGGCTGAACACATCAGACACAGCCTTGACGGACTCCACATCGGCAAAGGACTCGCCGCTGGCTACATCGTCACCCTCCTCCGGCATGTTGATGAAAACAATATCACCCAAGGCTTCCTGGGCAAAATCCGTCAGGCCTACCACATAGAGGCCGTCTTCTTCCTTTACCCACTCGTGGGACTTGGTATATTTCAGTTCTGCTGGTACGTTTGCCATAATAAATCGCTCCTTTTGCCATATTACATGTAAATATCTCAGTAAATTATTTTGCTTGTCAGCTCCGCTTGTAGAAAGGCAGCTCAACAATCTTTGCCTGAATACGGCGGCCACGGACCTCCACCTCTACCAGGGTGCCCAAATCCGCCTTGTCTGCCGGTACATAGGCCATGGCGATGGCCTTGCCCAGATACGGGCAGTGGGTGCCGGAGGTGGTGATGCCAACCTCCACATCATCAATAAACACCGGCTGATGCTCGCGGATGATCCCCCTGCCGGTCACCTCAAGGCCTACCCTGACCTTCTGAGGGGTGCCTGCCGCCAGCATGGCCTCCCTGCCGATAAACTCAGGCTTGTTCAGCTTAACGCCAAAATCCAGCCCTGCCTCCAAAGGGGTAATCACATCATCCATCTCATGGCCATAAAGCGGCATAGCAGCCTCCAGCCGCAAAGTATCACGGGCACCCAGGCCGCAAGGAATGAGGCCATACTCTGCACCTGCCTCCATGAGGATTTCCCACAGCCTGGCACCATTTTCCGCTGCCGTGTAAATCTCATACCCCAGCTCCCCGGTATAGCCGGTACGGGAAATCATGCACTTCAAATCCTTGATATAGACTTCCTCGATAGCAGTATAGTATTTCTTGGGAATGGAATCCTCCGGCAAAAGCTTTGCCATAATCTCCGGTGCCTTCGGCCCCTGCAGGGCCAGCTGGGCAATGCTGTCAGAAATATCCTCAATGGTAGTTCCCTCCAGCACATGCTCCTTCATGTGAGCTACATCCTTGTGCCTGTTGGCTGCATTGACCACCACCAGGTATTTTTCCTCCCCAAACTTGTACACAATCAGGTCATCCACACAGCCGCCATTTTCATGGCACATTACGCTATAGCGGACACGCCCCACAGTCATATTGGTAAAATCATTGGTCAGCATGTGATTGAGGCTGGCCAAGGCCGTAGGCCCGGTAAACATCACCTCTCCCATGTGGGAAACATCAAACAGGCCGCATTTCTCCCTGACAGCCATGTGCTCGGCAATTACCCCGGACTTGTACTGCACCGGCAGCAGATAGCCGGCAAAGGGCACAATCTTGCCTCCGGCAGCCACATGCACATCATACAGCGGTGTCTTTAATTCCATCTTTATCCTTCCTCTCCTTGAATGAATCTCCATTAATATCAAGCTCATCTATGCAAACATGCCTGGTGCTGTCTTTCTTGCCGTCAGGCATCGTAATTTTCTAAAAATAATAGGCACAGAGGACAAGCCCTGTTTCAGCCTGCCAACTGTGCCCCTGTTTAACACTTTGATTAGGAATAACCAGAGTTCCGTCCAAAACCGGTCCCTTTGCCTGAGAGTTTCTGCAGCCCCTTCGGCGACCTATCCACCACCATCCGGCGATGGGTGTTCTCTCCCGATTTTATCATCCGGAATATGCAATTGTTATCGCCTTACGATAATGTCCTATACCACGCATACAAAGCATGATAGGTGAGTATAAGGCACTATCGTAAGGGGATGTGACATGTACCAATAGAAAACTCTTGTCGCGCCTCGTTACTTCATTCATCAGAGCCAAAGGCGATAGATGAATGTTAGTAACGCGAGGCACGACTAGAAGCGAGAGCGGGTTTTCGTTGGTACTGTCACATACCCGCCTTACATGGAAGGAGTCAGGCCGGTCAGGTCAACATCCTCTCCGTCCTTTTCCTTCTCCACAACCAGCTCCTGATACTCAAAGCACTCATGAGCAATATCCTTGTTCAGCCACAAAAGGCAGATCAGGTTTGGAATAGCCATCAGGCCGTTCATGGTATCAGAGAAGTTCCACACGAACTCCAAAGTCTGGGTTGCACCTACGAAAGCCACCAGGCTGAACAGCACGCGATAGCCCATGATTACGGCACGGTTGCTTACCAGATACTCAAGGGACTTCTCACCATAATACTCCCAGCCGAGAATAGTGGAAAAAGCAAAGAGAGCCAGTGCAATGGAAACGATATACTTGGCAGCCTCGCCGAATACAGAGGAGAAAGCCAGAATAGTCAGGTTAGCACCGGAAACCACCTTGCCGGTAGCAGGATCAACAGTGCCCAGCATACCGGAGGAAGCGATCACCAGACCGGTCAAGGCACAGATAATCATGGTATCAAAGAAGGTACCGGTCATGTTTACATAGCCCTGACGGGAAGCATGGTCAGTCTTGGCAGCAGCGGCTGCAATAGGAGCAGAGCCAAGGCCTGCCTCATTGGAGAACACGCCGCGGGCAATGCCCCAGCGCATAGAGGTCAGCATAGAAGCAACGATGGAACCACCAACACCGCCTGCCACTGCATCAGGAGCAAAGGCCATGCGGAAGATTTCAGCAATACCTGCCGGCAGGGCAGAAGCATTGACGATGATGACAACCATAGCGGCTACGAAATAGAAAGCAGCCATAGCAGGAACAATTACGCTGGAAACAGCACCGATGCTACGGATGCCGCGAAGCAGCACTGCCAGGCAGCAGGCCACGAGAATCACACCTACAACTACAGGATCAAGACCAAGGCTTGCCTTAAAAGCGGAAGAAATGGAATTGGCCTGCGTCATGTTGCCGATACCGAAGGAAGCACAAACCGCAAAGAGAGCAAACAGACCTGCCAAAGCACTGCCGATAGCCTTGTTGCCAAAGCCGTACTTCATGGCGTACATCGGGCCGCCGGCCATCTCGCCTACGCTGTTGGTCTTTCTGTACTTAACTGCCAGCACAGACTCGCCATACTTGGTAGAAAGGCCGAAGGCTGCGGAAATCCACATCCATACCAGGGCACCAGGGCCGCCCAGCACCATTGCCGTAGAAACACCCACGATATTGCCGGTGCCCACAGTAGCCGAAAGAGCCGTCATCAGGGACTGGAAGGGGCTGATGTCACCAGCACTGTTATCACGCCTGCTGACAATCATCTTGATTGCATAAGGAAGATTGCGCCAAGGCAAAAACTTCAGCCTCACTGTCAGGAAAATACCCGTCCCCACCAGGAATGCCAGCATCACCGGCCCCCAGACAAAATCATTAACATCTGCCATCAACGTCACCAAATCCATAAAGCATTACCTCCAAATATCCCCGGCAGCCTCACCACAAGCTGCCGGAACACTCACCTTGCCACCACAAAAATACTTATCTTGCCACCGCAAAAGCCAATTTATAATAGCCAATAAAAAAATCCGTGCCACTTGCTAAGCAGCACGGAACAACGTCGTCCAAATAATATTTATTTGTGAAATGCATTTCCTTTTGACAAGTATTTTATACCATAAATCACAAAGCCATGTCAATAAATCAGCCTCATGTATACATAACTCTTGCCTGCGGAAAATTTGTATACAAAATGCAGCTTATCATCTATGGCGATGCACAGGCTTATTTAACAGCCTTGCCGCCCACAAATACCTGCCTTACATTCAATTCCTTGTCCAAAAGCACAATATCCGCCTGCTTGCCAGCAGCCAGGCTGCCGCAGCGGTCAAAAATGCCAATAGAGCGGGCAGGTGTTTCCGAGGCACTCCGCACCGCAGCCTCCAGAGGTATCTGCATGTTATTGACAGCATTTTTCAGGCACAGCATCAGGTTGGTAACAGAACCGGCAATAGTACCATCTGCCAATGTGGCAAGACTGCCCTTTACCTTTACTGCCTGTCCTCCCAAGGTATAATCCCCGTCTGCCAGCCCGGCAGCCCGCATACTGTCGCTGATGAGGCACACCCTGTCACTGCCGAACAGCTTAAAAACGGCACGCACCATGGCCGGATGAATATGCACCCCATCACAAATCAGCTCCACATAGGCACCGGCATCCGCCGCCGCTCCCTGCACCCCCGGCTTTCTGTGATGGAAAGGCAGCATGGCATTGAACAGGTGGGTAACGTGGTTTGCCCCTGCCTGAAAAGCAGCCATGGCAGCATCATAATCCGCCACAGTATGGGCCAAAGAAACATTGACCTCATCCCGGACAGCCTCAATAAACTCAATAGCCCCCGGCTCCTCCGGCGCAATGTCCACCAGGCGGATTCTGCCCCCTGACTTCCCATTCAGCTCCCGGAACAGATTAACATCACAGGGAATAATATTCTCCGCTGCCTGAGCACCTTTGTTAGCAGGGCTGATAAAAGGCCCCTCCATGTTGACACCAGCAAAATGAGCCCCTGTATCACCCTGATAAGCCCCGATATTTGCCATAATTTTGTGCAGCTCCGGCAAAGACATGGTCATAGTGGCAGGGCAGATGGTCGTAATGCCCTGCCCTGCCTCGTACTCCGCCAAGGTCTTTATCGTATCCGGCTCCGCATCGCACAAATCCGCCCCCATGCAGCCGTGGAAATGAATATCCACCAGCCCCGGGATAGCATACAAGGCATCGTCAGCATCCGCCTCTGCCCCATTATTCTTCAGCGCGGATACTTCCTTGATAATACCATCCTCAAAGCTGATATCGCCCTTAACAAACTCATGCTGCTCCGTATAGACAAGCACATCTTTTATTTCCATTCAGGCACCTCCAGACTACAAAACATCGAAATACATCCGTATTATACCAGGGACAATGCTGCCTCGTCAGCAATCAGGGTAACATCGTTATGCATCTGCAAAATAGAGGCAGGCACCTGCGGAGTTACCGGGCCGAAAAACGCCTTCTTCACGATTTCCGCCTTGTCCGCACCGCTGACAATCACCACAATTTTCTTGGCCTGCATGATGGTCTTGATACCCATGGTATAAGCCTTCTTCGGAACATCCTCTGCGCTGGCAAAAAACCGCTTGTTGGCATTGATGGTAGTCTCCGTCAGCTGCACGCAGTGCACATCCTTCTCAAAGGCAGCCCCCGGCTCATTGAAGCCGATATGGCCGTTGTGCCCCAGCCCCAGCAGCTGCATATCAATGCCACCCAGCTCATGAATCAGGGCAGAATAACGGCTGCACTCCGCTGCCTCGTCCATTTCCATGCCGTTAGGCAGATATGTCCTGCCCGGATTGATATTGACGCGGGAAAAGAGGTGCTGGTTCATAAAATAGCGGTAGCTCTGGTCATTTTCTGCGTCCAGCCCCTTGTACTCATCGAGGTTTACAGAGGTTACCTCGGAAAAATCAAGGTCACCCTTGTTGTACCACTCCACCAGCTGGTCGTAAGTACCAACAGGAGATGAACCTGTGGCAAGCCCCAGCACGCAGTTCGGCTTCATAATCACCTGGGCGGACAGCATATTAGCCGCCTTCCTGCTCATGTCCTTGTAATCCTTTGCCTTGTAAATCCTCATTGTCCTTTCCTCCTCAATGCTTTTAATGTATTGCCATGCAGGGCTTCCTTGATGTAATGGTTGCTCTGCATATACTTGGTATAGATAATATCCTGCAAAACCAGCAGGGGAAACTGTGGGGAGATGGCGTTGCCATAATCCAGCCGCTGATAGGACGGCACCAGCACCACCTCATCGCAAAAATCGCTGAACCCCTCCTGATTGTAGGCTGTTACCAGCATGGTTTTCGCCCGATTTCTATGAGCCTCCCTCAGCATGTACAGCACATCCTCGGTAGTACCGCTGATACTAAGGCCGATGACAAAGCACTTCTTGTTCATAAAAACCGTCTGCATCCGCATCCTGTCCTCATAGACAATAGAATCAATATTAATACCGATGCGCATGAAGCGCAGTTCCATTTCCTCTGCCGCTATGCCGGAGCTGCCCTTGCCGCAGACCACAATCCGCTCATACTGGCTGATGTACTTCACAATCCTGTCAATCTGCTTCTCGTCAATCAGGTCGTATTCCTTGTTCAGCAAATCCTCATAGATTGCCAGCACACCCTTGGTCACATTGGTCATGGTAGCATGTTTTTTCAGCTTCTGGTTCCTATAGGCAAAAGCAAATTCCCTATAGCCGCTGAAACCGCTTTTCTTGGCAAAACGGGAAAGTGTGGCCTCCGACACAAAAAGCCTCTCCGCCATGGCACTGGCAGACAAATCCACATCCGCCTCATTGGCAATGAAAAAATCCGCCACCTTCTTCTCCGCCGGGCTGAACTGCTTATAATTCACATCAATCATCGGAATGATTGAACGCTGCCTTGCTGCCATGCCCTTCCCCTCCTTGCCATATTAATGTCGTGCCCTGAAATTATAATAAGCTCCCAGCATACCGGCATCATTGCCAAGTGCCGCAAAGGCAAGCCGGGTATTTTTCCGCACGCTTTCCACCAGATACCTGTCCAGCGCCTCATTCAGCCTTGGTGCCAGATACTCCTGCTGCGCCATGATGCCGCCCCCCAGCACCACTACTTCAGGATTAATGATATAGCAGACATTGGCAATGCCCCTTGCCAGCACATCCACCATATTGTCAATGGCCTCCCGGCAGATGGCATCACCTGCCTGTGCCTGACTGAACACCTTCCTGCCGTTCCACTCTGATACAGGCTCAGACTTGGCAGCAGCCACCCGCTCAATCATGGCACTGGTGGCACCCTGCCGCTCAAACCGCTCGCCCTTGTCGATGTGCATATAGCCCACCTCAAAGGCACTGTTGGAAAAACCATGATACACCCTGCCATCTGCAATCAGGCAGCCGCCGATGCCGGTTCCCACTGTCATTACCACGGCACTGTGGGCACCCTCTGCCGCGCCTGCCATACCCTCTGCCAGCCCGGCACAATTCACATCGTTTTCCACCTCGCAAGGGATACGAAATCTGGCTTCCACTGCCTCCTTGTGATTAATGCCCGTGTATTCAGGTATCAGGGGATTGGCAAAAATAATCCTGCCGCTTTCGCAGTCCACCATACCGGCACTGGAAATACCAACGCCCTTGATTTCCTGCCGTGCCACATAGTGCTCCACGATGCCCAGCACCTTGTCACGGATGGAAGCACC
>JAEDOE010000051.1 GCA_016302095.1 Anaerovibrio sp.
GCTGAATCCATCCACTGCTTTTCCGCCGGATTTTGAAATACCACTGACGCCACAGCCTGACGGTTCAGGGTCCTGTCATCGTTCAGCACCTTTTCGCCATAACGGTCATAATACGCCTGCCACAAAAAATTGTCCGGCTCTGCCAGCTGCCAGGCAATCCTGTCCGCATCAATAACAGCGTAGCCATGCTCTGCCAGCAGCCTTGACACCGTCGACTTGCCGCTGGCAATACCGCCTGTAAGCCCTATGATTTTCATCCTCTGCACCTCCCGTTTAATGACAATGCTATACTATACTTTACTTTATTTTATTTCACAGCTCAACATCAGCTTGATAACTTACTTCGAGACAACTTACAGCTTGCTTCGTATCAATCTAAATCTTCTGGCAGGATGGACAGAAACGGGTTCCCCTGCCCCCTACCTTGGTTTTCTCAATCAGCGCACCGCATCTCTTGCAGGCCTCGCCATCCCTGCCATAAACAAAGAGATTTTCCTGATGGCTTCCCTTGCCTCCATTGCCATCACGATAATCACGGAAAGTCGTGCCGCCATCTGCAATGCCGTCCGCTATAACCCTGTTTACAGCCTCATGCAGCCGCTGTATTTCATCACCTGTCAATGAGCCTGCCAGCCGCATAGGATGCACCCCTGCCAGGAACAGCGCCTCATCCACATAGATATTGCCCAGGCCGCCAACCTTGCTCTGGTCCAGCAAAAAGCTCTTGATGCGCGTTTTCCTGCCAGCGACGGCTTCCGCCAGATACTCAGGCGTAAATTTCTCCGACAATGGCTCCGGCCCCATTTCCGCCATGCCCCTGATGCGCCACAGCTCATCCTGATGCATGGCATACAAGGTGCCAAAGGTACGGGTGTCACTAAACACCAGCCTTGCCCCATCATCCAAATAAATAATCACGCGGTTGTGGTGGCTGTCATCCGCTGCCCCGGCTGCCACATACACCAGCTGCCCCGTCATCCGCAGATGAAAAATCAGTGACACCTGGTTGGACAGCTGCAAAAGCAGATATTTGCCGATGCGCTCCAGCCCCACAATATCTTCCTGCAAAATCCTCGCCACGAATGCCTCCGGCTCCGGCCACTTAATCTGCCGTGCCAAAAGCACCTCCACATTCTCTATTTTCCTGCCCCTGATATGTGGCTCCAGCGACCGCCTGATGGTCTCTATTTCCGGCATCTCCGGCATAATCAATTCCCCCAGTCCTCATCCAGACTAAATCACACTTATGCTTTATATCACTTTGCTTCCGCCCAGTTTTCGCCGGTATTGATATCTATGGTCAGCGGCACGGAAAGCTCTGCCGCCTTTTCCATTGCCTCCTGCAGGAGAACCGTTACCTGAGCAAGTTCATCCTTTGTTACCTCCAGCACCAGCTCATCATGTACCTGCAGCAAAATACGGCTTTTCAGCCCTGCATTCCGCAGTGCCCTGTCAGCCCGTATCATCGCCAGCTTGATAATATCCGCTGCCGTCCCCTGAATAGGGGTATTCATGGCCATGCGCTCAGCCAGGGAACGCTGGTTGAAATTGCTGCTCCTGATGGCAGGCAAATCACGGCGGCGGCCATACCTGGTCAGCACATAGCCATTTTCCTTTGCCTCTGCCACAACCTTGTCAATAAAGCTCTTTACCCCCTGGCACTTGGCAAAATACTTGTCAATATAATCCTTTGCCTCTGCCCGTGGGATATGCAGGTCCTGTGCCAGCCCATAGTCGCTGATGCCGTAGACAATACCGAAGTTGACAGCCTTTGCCTTGCGGCGCAGCTCACCATTCACCTCGTCTATTGCCACGCCGAAAACCTCAGCCGCAGTCCTGGCATGGACGTCCTCCTGCTGCCTGAAGGCACGCAGGAAATTTTCGTCCTGTGACATGTCAGCCAGCACACGCAGCTCAATCTGGCTGTAATCTGCCGAAAGCAGCAGGTCATACCCCTCCCCCGGCTCAAACAGCTCCCGGATGTGCCTGCCTTCCTCCCGGCGCACAGGGATATTCTGCAAATTCGGCTCCGAGCTGCTGAGCCTGCCGGTTGCGGTGACAGTCTGATTGAAGGTTGTATGCACCCGGCAGGTACTGCTGTCTATCAAGGGAGCTATACCGTCCAAATATGTGGATTTCAGCTTTGTCCACAGGCGATAATCAAGAATTTTGCCTATGATGGGATGCTGGTTGTAAAGCTCGTTCAGTACCTCTACATTGGTTGAGTAACCTGTTTTCGTCTTTTTGATGACAGGCAGCTTCAAATCATCAAAAAGCACCTCTCCCAGCTGCTTCGGGGAGGAGATGTTAAATTCCCTGCCAGCCAGGCTGTGGATTTCCTTTGCCAGGGCAGCAATTTTTTCCGCCACCTGCTCCGTCTGCTGCTGCAGCTTCTGGCTGTTTACCCTGATGCCAGCCTGCTCCATGTCAGCCAGCACACGCACCAGGGGAAGCTCTATTTCCTCATACAGCTTCGTCATGCCAAGGGCAGCCAGCCTGCCGGTCATAGTCTCCGCAACATCCATCAGCACCAGGCACTGCCAGCCAGCCAGCTCCGCCTGCTGCCACCCATCAGCCTTCTCAATCACATTGCTGCTGCCATACCGTTCAGCCAAATCCTCTACGGCATACCTGCTGGCAGAAGGGTTCAGCAGATAGCCTGTCAGCTCCAAATCCACCACCCTGCCGGACATTTCGATGCCTGCAAGATAAAATTCCTTCATGCCATGCAGGTACTTGGTGATTTTCTCATTGGACAAAGCAGCCGCAAATGCCGCCCAGGCGGGATTTTTTGCCACATCCGCTGCAGGCTCCTGTTCAGCCTCAGCCATTTCCATACCGGCAAAAAGGCTATCCATGCCGCCATCATCAGAGCCATCCTCATTGCAGCTGAAATAATAAAGCTCAGGCCTCTTTCCCCCTGCATCTGCCAGGGCAACAGCAACGGCCAGCAGCCGCCTGCGAGGCACCTTGCCTTCAGCTACAGGCACCAGGTAAATGCTGCCGCACTTTGCTGCCTTCCTGGCAAGGCTCCTGCCCTCCTTCTCCGTCTGCAAAAGGGTAATCTCCAGCAGCTTCCTGGCAGCCTCATCCCCCTCTGCCCCGCTATGGCCAGCTGTGCCACCGGCATACATGGACGCCAGCTTTTTCACATAGCGCAAGATGGAACGGATATCATACCTGCCATAAAACTTGTTTAATGCCTCCCCATCAAGCCCCAGGGCAAAGCTCTCCCGGTCAAACTCCACCGGCACATCCAGCTTGATAGTGGCCAGCTGCTTGGAAAGCACTGCCTGCTGCTGATTGTCACGCAGCCGTTCCTTCAATGCCTTGCCTGAGATTTCCTCAATATGGAGCAGCACCTGCTCCACGGAGCCATAGGCGGCAATCAGCTTGATAGCCGTTTTCGGGCCAACCTTCGGCACACCCGGAATATTATCCGAGGCATCCCCCATCAGTCCCTTCAAATCAATCAGCTGAATAGGAGACAGCCCCTCGTACTCCGCCTGAAATGCCGCTTCATCATAAACTGCCAGATCGGATATGCCCTTTTTCGTAAACAATACCGTCAGGTCCGGCTTTACCAGCTGCAGGGCATCCCTGTCACCTGTCACCACATAGGCTTCCATGCCCTGCGCCACTGCCTTGTTTGCCAGGGTGCCGATAATGTCATCAGCCTCATACCCCTCCAGCTCCAAAAGAGGCACGCCCCATGCCTCTGCCAGCTCGTGCAGCATCGGCACCTGGCTGCGCAGCTCCTCCGGCATAGGCTTCCTGGTTCCCTTGTACTCTGCAAACATATCCGTGCGGAAGGTATGCTTGCCCTTGTCAAAGGCAATTGCCAGATAATCAGGCCGCCAGTCATTCAAAAGCTTTACCAGCATGTTGGAAAAGCCCACTATGGCATTGGTGTACACACCTGCCCCGGATTCCAGAAGCGGCAGGGCATAATACGCCCGATACAAAAGACTGCTGCCATCCAGGATAAAAAATTTCTGCTTGTTCATGATTCCCTTCCACCCCTATAAGCTATGTATTGCACATACTGCGCTATATTACACTATATTGCACTATATTGCGCTGTTATTTTAAGCCACTCATACTGCATGTACCATTTTATCATTCATACATGAAATTCTCAAGAAAACACAGAAAAAGGAGCCGCGTGCCAGGGCAGCACAACAGCCCCTCATAAAACTGCATTTGATTGTCAGCCGCCAATCGGCAGCAATCCTGCCAGCAAACGGACTAATTGGAGGACACCAGCGCCCGCCGCAGCTTCCACTGCCGTACCCTGTACACTGCCATCGGCACCACCAGGAACGGCACGCCCACCAGCAGGCTTTCCCGCAAATCCGGCTCAAAGGCCAGCACCACCAGGCAGAAGACCTGTGCCCAGATGCCGAACAGGGTAACATAAGGAAACAGCGGTGTCTTGTACTTCAATGCCGCAAAGGTGCCGTCAGCCACCGCCTGCTTGCGGAAGCGATACTGGCTCCAGCAGATGGAAATCCAGGCAATCGCCCCGGTAAAGCCCGACAGAGCCAAAAGGTAGGTGTAAACCGTTGCACTGGCATCAAAGCTGTACAGCAGGATGATGAACCAGCAGGAAACGATAGAAATCAGTACCGCATTCTTTGGCATGCCATTCTTGTTCAGCTCCGCAAAGCACCTTGGCGCCATGCCAAGGGTAGCCAGGGAATACATGGCACGGCTGGTACCATACAGGCCGGAGTTGGAGCAGGACAATGCCGCCGTCAGCACCACGAAGGCAAACAGGGCACTGAAGCGCTCAAAGCCGTAGTTTGCCATGGCAACGGCAAACACGCTGTCATCCAGCCCCGCCTTATCCCAGGGCAGGATGGAAATCAATACCGAGATAGGAATGATATACAGGGCAATAATACGCCAGGTCACGTTGCGCACTGCCAGCGGAATGCTCTTTTCAGGATTTTTGCACTCCCCTGCTGCCAGGCCGATGATTTCCGTGCCCTGAAAATTGACCAGGATAATGGTCATGGTGAGGATAATGGACCAATAGCCATGAGGAGCAAATCCGCCGCTGCCCAAGAAGATACTGCTGCCCAGATAGCCGGTATCTCCTATGATGCCAAAGACAATCAGGGCACCCACGATGCTGAAGGCAATCAAGGCAATAATCTTGATGATTGCCAGCCAGAATTCGCTCTCACCAAACTTATCCACATGAAACAGGTTGACTATTGTCACCAGCAAGCCAAAAAGCACAGCCCACCAAAGCTGGCTGATCTGGGGGACGAAATTATTCATGATTATCCCGGCGGCAATCATCTCCGAGGGGACATAGGAAACCCAGGTCATCCAGTAGGTCCAGCCTACACCGCAGGCCCACGTAGGGCCGATGTATTTACGGGCATAAGTAACAAAGGAACCGGCTATGGGCTCCGCCACTGCCAGCTCCGCCAGGCAGAGCATCACGCACAGCACAATAGCACCGCCCAGCAGATACGATAATATCGCTGCCGGCCCCGCCTTTTCAAGTACATATCCCGTTCCCAGAAAATAACCGCTGCCAATAATCCCCCCCAGGGAAATCAGCTGCAAATGGCGATTTTTCAGCCCTCTGTTCATTTTTGGCTCGTCCATTGTCCACTTAACACAACCTTTCCTATGCAACCAGCGCATTTTTTCGTCACGCCGCAGCGGCATGACGTCACAAACCTCTAAACCGTAATAATAATACCACTTTTGCAGGCAAAATACTATAAAAATTTACCATGAATTATTTATATGCTATAATAGCTTTAGTAAATGAAATCGGCGTATTCCGCTGTATTGCCACACAATGCCAAACGGTATTGCACAGGCGGATTACACATTCTGCATTCTAGGAGGAACGATGTATGGCTGACACACAGAAACTGTCCATAAAGCCGGGGACAGGTCATTTTTACTGGATACTTTTCAAGAGCACCTTTATTATCAGTGCCTTTACCGTAGGCGGCGGCATGGTGATTATACCGCTGCTGAAAGCCAAGTTCGTGGACGAATACGGCTGGATTGATGACAAGGAAACCCTGGATATCGTTGCCATTGCCCAGTCCATGCCGGGCGTTATGGCAGTCAATGCCGCCATCATGCTGGGCTACCGCATGTCAGGCTTTGCCGGTACTATGGTAACGCTGCTTGCCACGATTATGCCGCCACTGATTACCATGACCATTATTGCCATGTTCTACGACATGTTTGCCCACAACCAGTACATACAGATGGTACTGAAGGGGATGCAGTGCGGTGCCACCGCCATTATCGTCAACGTGGTCTTTAATCTGGTGAAAAAGCTGATAAAGAAGCAGCTGGTACTGCCTATCCTGATTTTTCTCGGCACCATGATTGCCGTGCTGGCTTTTGATGTGAACCTGATGTACTGTGTGCTGGCTGATGCCCTGCTGGGGCTTCTTCTGCTGCGGGATGCCAAATACAATTAAGGAGGGCTGCATAAACATGGAAATCTGCTTACTGCTTTACTGGGAATTTTGCAAGATAGGATTGTTCTGCATCGGCGGCGGCTACGCCTCCATGCCGTGGATTCAGGCAGCCGTAGTGGACAATTACCACTGGCTGACCATGAGCGAATTTATTGATATATTTACCATATCCCAGATGACGCCGGGGCCTATCGGCATCAATGCCGCTACCTTTGCCGGTACGAAAATCGCCGGGCTGCCCGGCTCAATTGCCGCCACGCTGGGCTTTGTCACCCCGTCCCTCATTCTCTGCCTGGGCGTTACCTGGCTGCTGCAAAAATATGGCGATATCAGTGCCATCAAGGGAATTCTGAACGGTCTGCGGCCGGCTGTGGTTGCCCTGATGCTGGTGGCAGGGCTCAGCTTCCTCTACCTTTCTATTTGGAACGTGGAAACGCTGCCTGAGGATTTCGGGGCATTTGACCTCAAGGGCATCATTATCCTGGTGCTGGCATTCATCGCCGTGCGCCGCAAAATGGGAGTTATTAACCTGCTTGCAGCCAGCGGCATACTGGGGCTGGTTCTAGGATTATTATAAATTTCAGTTTGTCGTAGTGCTTGATCGTTACTTTGGCGATATATGTGAGTTTTATTGATTAGTGCAGGGGAGCTGTCAGAAAAACATCAGCAAATACTCCAATGGTCGGAGAGGCAATGCCAATGCAGGCACGCTCGCGCTACTATCCACGCCTAGCGGATGCTAAGCTCTCGCTGCGCCTACGGCTTGCGACTCGCTAAGCACCGAGGCGCGTCTCAGTGCCTTGCATTGGCACCGCCTTCTCCGCCCATCGCATTATCTGCTAACAGTTACAATTCTGCTACAGCTCCCCACTTACTTATCAGCAATCCCTTATATTTTGCCATAGAAACATAATGATACTTTACGAGCAAGCCTGAAATAGGGGGCTGGGAGGCTGACGAGACCTGATACTGCCAACTGCTATGCAAGGCAATCTG
>JAEDOE010000052.1 GCA_016302095.1 Anaerovibrio sp.
ATGAAAACTAACAAGAAACTCATGCTGGGTGTTTTATCTGCACTGATGGTTGGTGCTACCACTTCAGCATACGCTGCTCAGTCTGCCGAGGTGCTCTACTCTGATGTACCTGCTGACCACTGGGCTGTACAGGCAATTACCGAGCTGAACAAGGAAGGCATCGTTACCGGCTTCGGTGACGGCACTTTCCGCGGCGACCGCGCTGTTACCCGTTATGAGATGGCACAGCTCATCGCCAGCGCCCGCTCCCATGAGAAGATTGCCAACAACGAGCAGAAGGCAATGATTGAAAAGCTGACTGCCGAGTTCTCCGAGGATCTGGACTCCATCGGCATCCGCGTAACCAGGCTGGAAGAAAAGTCTGATAACGTAAAGGTTAGCGGCGGCTTTGCTCAGAAGGCAATGCGCGGCATTGATGGCGGCAACACTTATTGGGAGAAGGCTCTCTGGCTCAACATTGATGGCAAGATGACCAACGGCTGGGGTGCCCATGCCGGTCTTGACTGGAAGTACGGCAGCAACGACGGCTTCAACTCCGAGAAATCCTCTGCCGATGATTATGTAGGCGGTGACAATCTTGATGTAGCTGGTTCAATCTGGGAAGTGTACGCTCAGGGGCCTGTTGCCAAGAACATGAATTTGAAATTCGGTCATTTCCAGCCTAGCCTGCAGAGCGGCTATGTAAGCAACGCCCGCGTTTATGGTGCAGAGGTTGACTACAACGCCAGCGATAACACCACCGTAAAGGCATATGGCGGTAAGATTCGCGAAAAGAAATGGGATATGGCTGTACCTGGCAATCAGGGCTTTATCCGCAATGGCAGCAATGGTGCTGCTGGCGGTGGCGATGATTTCAACAACGAGCGTCCAACCGCATACGGTCTCTCCGTAGAGCACAAATTCAATGACAAGCTGTCTGCCGGTATCGGTTACTACAACTACAAGTCCGTTGCCTATGATAACGAAAAGCTGAATCTTGGCGTTGTTGATGCCAGCTATCAGTTCAATGATAAATGGGGGCTGACCGGTTTCTATTCCCAGGGCAGCCGCGGCTATCAGAACAAAGCCGGTGACATCAAGCTGACCTACAACGGTTCCCCTTGGGGCGGCAAGAAGATCGGCGGCTATGTAGGCTATCGTCACCTGGGTGCTGATGCTGTCATCATGTCCAGCCTGGTACATGGCTCTGAAAAGGCCGGTTCCAAGGGTGTTGAAGCAGGCCTGTGGTATCGCTTCTCCCCTAGCATTCTCCTCACCAACGATTTCTTCTTCGGCAAGGCAATCAATCAGGATTTTGTAAATAACAAGGGAACCCACACCGCATACTTCTCCACTTTGAACTTTACTTTCTAATTTTAGTCTCCATTCTGCACAGGCACAGGAAATACAGGCACTGTACCTGCTGGCATCACAATAAACTATAACCTTCCTAGGGTTATACCAAATAAAAAATCTGTTTGCAATATTTGCAAACAGATTTTTTATTGAAAATTGATTTTACTGGAAAATCCCGCTCTGCTTCACAGCCTCCACAATCCGCTGCATATCTTCCTCGGACTGTACCAGTGCCATGCGCACATATCCCTCGCCGGAAGGGCCAAAGGCACTGCCCGGTGTCACCAGCACGCCGGTTTTGTCCAGCAAATCCCTGACAAAGCTTTCCGAGTCAGCATACTGCTCCGGCACCGGGGCCCACACGAACATTGTTCCCGGCGGCTTGTCCATCTGCCAGCCTGCGGCAATAAGCCCGTCACAAAGCACATCCCGGCGCCGCTCATAGGCTGCCCTGGTTTCTGCCACCACGGACTGGTCACCGGTAATAGCCTCCACCGCTGCTGCCTGAATCGGCAGGAACATGCCGTAGTCCATATTGGATTTCAAGGTCTTCAGCATACTGACAACCCTGCTGTTGCCCAGGCAATAGCCAATTCTTGCTCCGGCAAGTCCGTAGGTCTTGGACAGGGAATTGAACTCCACTCCTACATCCTTTGCCCCCGGAATGCTCAGGAAGCTGCCCCAGCTTCTGCCATCAAATACCAGCTCGCTGTAGGCATTGTCATGGAGCACGATGATATCATATTTTCTGGCAAATGCCACCAGCTCATGATAGAAGGACTCCGGTGCCATGGCAGCGGTAGGATTGTTGGGATAAGAAACCAGCATGAACTTGGCTTTTTTTGCCACTTCCTCCGGGATATCCTGCAACTGAATGACATAATCATTTTCCTTTTTCTGAGGCATGTAATACAGCTCCGCCCCGGCCAGCCGAGGCCCATCAGCAAAAATCGGATAGCAAGGGTCCGGCACCAGCATCACATCACCGGCATCCAATATGGACAATGCTATATGGGAAAGCCCGTCCTGAGAGCCAAGCAGGGAACAGATTTCCGTGTCTGCGTCCAGTGTTACACCGTAACGCCTCTGATACCACTGTGCCACAGCCTGCAGCATCTCCTGTGTATCATTGATGGCATAGACGTAGTTTTTCGGCTCCATGACGGCCTTCGCCATGACCTCCATAATCCTTTTGGCAGGGGGAATATTGGGCGCACCAATGCTCAGGTCAAAGACCTCTTTTCCCTCTGCCACACGGCTTCTCCGCATTTCAGCCAGCCGGGAAAAAACTCCTTCCCCGAACTGCTCCATTCGCTTTGCAAATTCCATAGACTCACCTTCCTGCAAACAGAAAAGGGACGATCGGACATCGCCCCATAACAATATCGCTATTAATAATAGAATAATTGTACCAATAGCAAACAAGTTGCCAACCAGGAACTAACAGAACTTAAAGCTTCTTAGAAACGGACTGGCAACGAACAAGAGGCAGGGCATGTGCCATTGCAGGCAGATTGATGAACCTCGGTACTTAGCGACTCACAAGCCAAAGGCGCAGTGAGAGCTTAGTACCGCTAGGTTCATTGCCTAGCGAGAGCGTGCCTGCAATGGCACTGCCCTGCCGCCATATTCATCTGCTTCCGTACTTATTTGCCCCACTTCTTGTTGAACAGATTGCTTACCGGCTGGTTCTCATAAATGCACTTAATGAAATCAGCCAGCATCGGAGCAAGGGAAATGCTGATAATCTTATCGCACTTCTTCTTCGGATCAACCGGAATAGTATTGGTAATAACGAGCTGCTTGATGCAGGAATCCTGAATCCTCTGGGTTGCAGGGTCCGTCAGGATACCATGGGAACAGCAAGCATATACATCCTTGGCACCCAGCTTCATCAGAGCCTTGGCACCCTCGCAGAGAGAACCGGCAGTATCAACCATATCATCAATCATGATGCAGGTCTTGCCCTTTACATCGCCAATCAGGTTCATAACCTCGGCACAGCCAGGGCGCGGACGACGCTTCTCAACGATCGCAATGCTGGTGCCCAAAAGGTCAGCCATATTGCGGGCACGGGTAACACCGCCCAGGTCAGGGGATACCACAACCACATTCTCCAGGTTCAGGCTCTGGAAATACTCAGCCAGGGCAGGAGCAGCAGCCAGATGATCCACAGGGATATCAAAGAAGCCCTGAATCTGGCCTGCATGCAGGTCAACGGTCACCACGCGGTTCAAGCCTGCAGCAGACATGAGGTTTGCCACCAGCTTGGCAGAGATAGGCTCACGGCCGCGGGTCTTGCGGTCCTGGCGAGCGTATGCATAATAAGGCACAACTGCAGTCACGCTCTTGGCAGATGCGCGCTTGCAGGCATCTGTCATAATCAGCAGCTCCATCAGGTTCTCGTTGACAGGCTGACAGGTTGGCTGAATAATAAAGATGTCTTTTCCACGAACACTTTCACTAATCATGACCTGAATCTCACCATTGTTAAAATGGCCCACCTGAGCATCAACCAGCGGAATTCCGAGATGTTCAGAAATTTCCTTTGCCAGCTCAGGATTTGCGTTGCCGGCCAGAAGTCGTAAATTGTTTGCAGCTTCGTTCATTGTTTTGAATGCCTCCAATATTTCCTTTTTTCCTTATCCTCTTATATATAAACAGCTTGCGCTGAATATACCAAAATACACAAAAATATACCAGAATATCCCAATACACAAAATAAACAAAATACACCAGGCAGCAATTGCCCTTGAATTGCGCCTGATTACTTGCGCTTATCCGCCCAGCCGGTAATCACCTTCTGCCTTGCACGGCCGATAGCCAGCTCCCCGGCAGGCACATCCTTGGTAATCACGGAGCCTGCACCGATATATGCTCCCTCGCCTACGCTGACAGGAGCCACCAGGCTGGTATTGCAGCCAACAAAGGCATTATCGCCAATAACCGTGCGGTGCTTCAGCTTGCCATCATAGTTGACAGTAACAGTGCCGCAGCCCAGGTTTACGTTGGAGCCCACATCAGAATCACCGATGTACTGCAAATGCGGCAGCTTGGTGCCAACGCCTACATTGGAGTTCTTTACCTCCACAAAATTGCCAATCTTCACATCGTTGAAGATATGGGAATTCGGGCGGATATGCACATAAGGCCCCATGGTAACGCCGCTGTCAATCACGCAGTCATGGCCATAGGTAAACTGGGCAGCCACATTATCACCAATCTGCGCATTGGTAAAGCGGCTGTTAGGGCCAATCTCGCAGCCCTCGCCTACAACTGTTTTGCCTTCCAGCCAGGTGAACGGATAAATAACCGTATCTGCACCAACCTCCACATCGGCATCCACAAAAGTGCTGTCAGGATCCATGAGGGTAACCCCCTTGTCCATCAGCTCTATATTCTTGCGGCGGCGCAGGATTTTCTCTGCCCCGGCCAGCTGCACCCGGGAATTGATGCCCAAGGTGGACTCATAATCATCTGCGGCCACAGCCCAGATTTTCTCCCCCTGCTCCCGGAGAATCCCCAGCACATCCGGCAGATAATACTCGCCCTGGGCATTGTCGCAGCCAACCTTTTCCAAGGCCGCAAACAAATCCTGGCACTCAAAGCAATAAATACCGGAGTTGACCTCCTTCACCTGGCGCTCTGCCTCGGTAGCATCCTTCTGCTCCACGATGCGGGCCACATCCCCCTCCGCAGTGCGGATAATGCGCCCATAGCCGGTAGCATCAGGCATGATGGCAGTCAGCACGGTAGCCTTGGCACCGGCTGCCTTGTGTCCCTCGTAAAGCTTGGCAATCAAATCAGAGGTCACAAGAGGCGTATCGCCGCAGAGAACCACCACGGTTCCCTGCTCATCCTTCAGGAGATGCTCCGCCTGGCGAACAGCATGGCCTGTGCCCAGCTGCTCTGCCTGCACCACGAACTCAGCCTGGTCACCCATAGCTTCCTTTACCTGCTCACCGCCAAAGCCCACAACCACAATATTGCGCTTGGCACCTGCCCCCTTGGCAGCATCCAGCACATGCTGCAGCATCGGCTTGCCAGCCGCCTTGTGCAGAACCTTCGGCAGCTTTGATTTCATACGGGTTCCCTTGCCTGCCGCCAAAATTACGGTAACTAAATCCAGCATTATATTGCCTCCAAAACACACATAATATTTTTTATCAATTACCAATTATGTAATTACATCATTATCTTATCGCATTATAATATCATAATATCACAATGCCATCCATCATACCACTATATCATCACATCATTGCTGCTTCCCTGACTTGGCAGCAGCCTTCTTCTTCAGCTCCTCCATGCTGGCAAGCAGGGTATGCTCCGCCTGCTCCATATGGTACTCAGAAGCTGCCTGCGCCTCCTTCACATCCCCCTTGGCTATTGCCTCCACAATACGGCAATGCTCCTCATGGGTTGCCTTCAGGCGCCCAGGATAGGACATGGAGGTAGAGCGGAAGCGGGTCAGCTGCTCCCTGAGGTTGAAGATAATCCCCACCAGCCGGGAATTGCGGCTGGCCTGATACAGCAAATCATGGAACTCCATGTCAGTCTCCACGATTTTGTCCATATCCCCTTCCTCGATATACTCGCCAATAGATACCAGGAGCCGCTGCAGATGCTCCAGCTCCTCATCCGTAATGCGCTCTGCCGCCAGGCCGCTGGCAAGAGAGTCCAGCGACGTGCGGATTTCAAAGACCTCATTCACATCGCGGATGGACAGATTCGCCACATAAGTCCCCCGCCGGGGCATCATAATTACATATCCCTCCAGCTCCAGCTTACGTATAGCTTCACGGACAGGAGTACGGCTCACCCCCAGCTCCTCCGCAAGCTGAATTTCCATCAGTCTTTCCCCGGGTGCCAGCACACCCTTGCGGATGGCGTCACGCAGGGTTTCACACACAACCTCCCTGAGAGGCTGATAACTATCCAGTTTAATCGGTGTCAGCTTTTTTTCCATCTAAATCAAAATCCTTCTATTCCCTACCAAGGCTGCCAGGGCAAGCCAAACCGGCCTCCCCATCAAGGTGCCACACTGCCTGCCAGCCATTACCAAATTGGAAAACTTCATCCCCAACAGCATGACGTCTTCACAGCCTCATAACGTCATACCACAGTTTTCGCCACATAGACCGCAGCCTTGTCATCCAAAGCCTTTACCGCGGCAGCAATCCTTCCGGCAGATGCTTCGTCCTCTGCCAGGCCGAACACAGTAGGGCCGCTGCCTGACATCATGCTGGCCATGGCCCCCTGCTGCAGCATCATCTTCCTGTAGGACTCTATAATAGCATGCTCCTTGATGGTTATGCCCTCCAGCACATTGCACAAAAGCCCTGCGGCCTTTTGGCGGTCACCCTCCCCAATAGCTTTCAGCATGGCTTCATTGTCAGGATGAGGCCCATCATAGCCTGCATCGTATGTCTTGTACGCCCAGGCAGTAGAAACTCCTGCCTCCGGCTTGGCCAGCACCACATAGGTCTCCGGAAAAGACGGCAGCCTTGTCAGCACCTCGCCCCTGCCTGTGGCAAGCATGGTGCCCCCCATCAGGCAGAAGGGAATATCCGAGCCAAGCCTTGCCCCCAGCTCACAGAGCCGCTCCTCTGTCATGCCCAGCTCATACAGCTGATTCATGCCCTTCAGCACGGCAGCGGCATCCGCCGAGCCACCGGCAAGGCCGGCAGCCATCGGGATACGCTTTACCAGCTCTATGCTCACGCCCTCTGTCAGCCCGTACTCCTGCTGCACCAGGGCAGCAGCCTTCCAGCAGAGATTGCTCTCATCTGCCGGCAGCACTCCATCCTGTCCCTCTATGGTGATGGAAAGCTGAATACCCGCCCCGGATTTCTCCATGGACAGGGTATCGTGCAGGCTCACCTCCTGCATGACCATTGCCACCTCGTGGTAGCCATCCTCACGCAGCCCCAGAATATCCAGCGTCAGATTGATTTTTGCATTTGCATTTAGTGTTATCAAGACAGCAACACATCCTACAGTCCAAATTTGCATATCAC
>JAEDOE010000053.1 GCA_016302095.1 Anaerovibrio sp.
ATTTTTTCTTCTGCCCATAGTAGGCATCCGGCCCGTGCTTCCGCAGAAAATGCTTGTCCAAAAGCACCTGCGGCATAGGCTCCCTGCTACCTGTCAAAAGCTGGGTATGGAAAGCCATCATGGCCACCTCCTCCAGCACTACGGCATTGTGCACCGCATTGAAGGGGTCCGTCCCCCAGGTAAAAGGCCCGTGGTTCTTCACCAGCACCGCCGGCATATGGTCAGGATTAATCTGCCGGAAGGTCTCGGCTATAACCACGCCGGTTTCATATTCATAAGCACCCTTGATTTCCTCTGAAGTCATATCCCGGGTGCAGGGAATTTCCCCATAAAAGTAATCCGCCTGAGTGGTGCCGTATGCCCTGATGCCCTGTCCTGCCTGGGCAAAGGTAGTCGCCCAGCGGGAATGGGTATGCACCACGCCGCCGATATTGGGAAATTCCCGGTAAAGCACGCGGTGGGTTTCCGTATCCGAGGACGGGTTCAGCTCCCCCTCCACCTTGTTGCCATCCAGGTCAACAACCACCATGTCCTCCGGCTTCATCACATCATATTCCACACCTGAAGGCTTGATAACAAACAGTCCTGAGTTCCTGTCAATACCGGAAACATTGCCCCAGGTAAAGGTAATCAGCCCATGCTTTGGCAGGAGCATATTTGCCTCATACACCTTCTGCTTCAAATCCTCTAACACTTTTATTCCCCCTTGCCCGTCAGCTGTTTTCTTCCAATGAGCTCTGAGCTGTCAGCTTGCTCTTGTGCTCGGTAATAAACGCCTGCATGATGATAAATACGCAAAGCAGGGCACCAACCACAATCTTTGTCCACCAGGCGGACAGAGTTCCCTGAAAGCTGATAAAGGTCAGGATAACGCCCTGAATCAGCACACCGAACAAAGCTCCCGGAATGAAGCCAACGCCGCCGGTCAAAAGAGTGCCGCCAATAACGGTGGAAGCAATAGCATCCATTTCCATGCCCATGCCGTGCAGATTATAGCCTGTCAGCATCATCAGGGCATAAGCAATGCCACCCAGGGAGGAACAGAAGCCGCTGATGGTATAAACGCTTACCTTGGTGCGGAACACAGGCAATCCCATCAGGGAAGCCGAGGACTCGCTGCCGCCCAAAGCGTAGATATTGCGGCCAAATCTTGTGAACCCCAGCACCACTGCTGCTACAATAAGGGTAGCAAGGGCAATCAGCACCCCCATGGACACGAAGCCAGGACCCACCGGCAGGCGGAAATCCGCCATAGCCACAAAAACAGGATTGGTAATATTGATTGTCTCCCGGGAAATCACTGCCGTCATACCGCGGCAGAACAGCATGCCTGCCAAAGTGATGATGAAGGGCTGCAAATCAAACTTGGCGATGATGTAGCCCTGCAAGGCTCCGAACAAGGTTCCCATCAACAGCACGATGAAAATCGCTGCAAAGACAGGAATGCCGGTATTTGCCAGAATCCACGCCAGCACCATGCAGGTCAGTGCCAGTACCGCACCTACTGACAGGTCAATGCCGCCAATCAGCAGGGTAAAGGTTATACCCACAGTCACAATAATCAATGCCGCATTATCAATAAAGAGATTGAGGAAAACCTGCGGCTTCATAAAGCCCTTGTACATGGCTATACCTGCTCCGTACAGCACGGCAAACAGGATAACAGTCACAAAGAAGGAAAAATACTTGGATGCGATTATCTCGCCTAGCTTCTTATTCATGCCTTGTTCACCGCCTTTGCACCAGCTGCCGCAGCACCATTGCCACGGTTCTTCCACTTTTCAAACAAATCCCTTGCCTTTCTGGACTGAATCAGGCAGATGGCAATAACGGCAACCGCCTTTACCACCGGCAGCTGGTCAGCAGATACGCCCAGAGCGTAAAGGGTAGTCGTCAATGTCTGGATAGTAATGGCACCAATAACGGAGCCGCCCAGATAAAACTTGCCGCCGGAAAGCAGCGTACCGCCCAGTGCTACTGCCAGAATAGCATCCATCTCCATGTTCAGTCCGGCATTGTTGGCATCAGCCGCCCTAATAAGGGAGCTTTCAATCAGCCCGGTAACACCTGCGCAGAAGCCGGAAAAGGCATACACCAGAAACAGCACCATGGTTACGTTGATGCCCACATACTTGGCAGCCGTAGGGTTGATACCTACCGACTGGATGAACAGCCCGATGCTGGTCTTCTTCATGACAATTGCCACGAATACCACCATAGCCAGGGCGATAAACACATTGGTCGGCAACGGCATACCCGGAATAACCCCGGCAATCGAAGCAAAAGGCTTGTAATAAACAGTAATAATCTGACCCTCAGTTAAAAGCTGGGCAACACCCCTGCCGGCAGTCATCAAAATCAGGGTTGCCACTACCGCCTGGATTTTAAACTTGGCTACCAGCAAGCCGTTCCAAAGGCCGCAGAGGATACCAATCCCCACAGAGGCAAGCATTGCCAGCAGCATCGGGGTTTCCGCCACGCCATCGCCACGGCCGCCAATCAGAGTGCAGACCACAGCGGCGGAGATAGCTACCACAGCACCTACGGAAATATCAATGCCGCTGGTGGCAATAACCAGAGTCATGCCCAGGGAAAGGATAACCAAAGAGCTGGAACGGGTAAGAATATCAATCACTCTGCCAAACAGCCTGCCGTCCTCCGTCACCTGAATGTCAAAGAACCCCTCTACGAAAATACCATTGAAAACCAGCAGGACTGCCAGGGCAACCACCGGCAAAAACAATGAGCTGGATGTAAAATTCTTTAGCTTTTCCATTAGTTATCACCTCCGGCAATAGCCTGCATAACACCGTCGGAGCTTACCTGCTCCCCTGTCAGCTCCGCCACCTTCCTGCGGTCCCGCATTACAATCAGCTTGGAGCAGGTACGCACCATCTCGTCCATTTCGCTGGAAATAAATGCCACGGACATGCCCTCTGTCTTTGCCAGCTCCACTGCCATCTTCTGGATTTCCGTCTTGGTGCCCACATCTATGCCGCGAGTAGGCTCGTCCAGAATGAGGAACTGTGGATGGGTGGCAAGCCAGCGGGCGATAATTACCTTTTGCTGGTTGCCGCCGGAAAGATTCTTGATCAGCTGGTCACGGTCAGACACCTTGATGCGCAGCTTTTCAATAAACTGGTCCGCCAGCTTCACCTGCTCGCTGTAAGGAATATGCGTAAACATGCCGTCCATTGCCTGCAATGCCAGGATGATGTTCTCCCGTACCGTCAAATCACCGATAATGCCTGCCAGCTTTCTATCCTCCGGGCAGAAAGCAATCCCGTCCTTCATGGCAGCCATAGGATTTGCCAGCTTTTCAGCCTTGCCGTTTATTTTCAGCTGACCGCCTGTTACATCCTTCAAGCCAAAGAGCATTTCCGCTGTCTCCGTGCGTCCGGAGCCAAGGAGACCGGCAAAGCCGATAACCTCGCCCTTGTGGATTTGCAGTGAAACATCCTTTATCTGCCCGATGCTGGCAGCGTGGTCAGTCTCAATAAATACTTCCTCTGACGGAACACTCTTTTCCGCCATCTTATCCATATCCTTAACGTCATTCAGGTCCTTGCCGACCATCCTGGCGATGAGTTCAAGCCTTGGCAGCTTTGCCACCTCATAGGAGCCTACCAGCTCGCCATTGCGCAAAATGGTGATATGGTCGCAAAGCTCATAAATCTGCTCTAAGAAATGAGAAATAAAGATAATGCCCATGCCCTGCTTTTGGAGCTGCCGTACAATCTTAAACAATCTGGCTGTCTCGCCTTCATTCAGGGATGAGGTTGGCTCATCCAGAATGAGAATTTTGGCATCTACATCCACAGCTCTGGCGATAGCCACCATCTGCTGGATTGCCACCGGGTAATTGTCCAATGTCTTGTTTACATCGATATCCACATCAAGCTTCTGCAAAAGCTCTACAGACCTTCTGTTGACTTCCTTCCAGTCAATGAAGCCAAACCTGCGCGGCTCCCTGCCAATAAAAATGTTCTCTGCCACAGTCAGGTTAGGACAGAGATTGACCTCCTGATATACGGTGGAAATGCCCTCCTCCTGCGCCTCCTTCGGAGTCTTCGGGGAAATTTCCCTGCCGTTCAGGCGGATTGTGCCCCCGTCCTTCGGATATACACCTGTCAGCACCTTGACCAAGGTTGATTTGCCTGCACCATTTTCTCCCATCAGTGAATGAATTTCACCTGCATGAAGGGTAAAATCAACATTTGACAAGGCCCTGACACCTGGAAATACTTTGTCAATATTCCGCATTTCCAACAATGCTGCTGCCATAAAAATCCTCCCCCTTACAAAAACATGCCTATTCCCGGGTATAAAAAACCACGCCCAGACCCTGAGAGCCGGGGCGCGGCCCATTCCTGCCCTTTCAGCCTGCGCTGAAAGCTATTTTATGCAGTTTATACAGTATCAGTATTTGCGGGATGGCAGAGTAGCCTCAGCAACCTCAGCCGGGAAAACGCCTTCCTCTACATATACAATCTTGTCAACCTTCTCGCCGGCAAGAACCTTCTTGGCAGTCTCCATCAGAAGCTCGCCCTGCAAAGGATTACACTCAACGGTGCAGTTGGTTTTGCCCTCAATCATAGCCTGGAAAATACCCTTTACGCCATCGAAGGAAAGAATGGTGATATCCTTGCCAGGCTTCAGGCCTGCAGCCTCAATAGCCTGTACAGCACCCAGAGCCATATCGTCATTCTGAGCTACCAGGATATCAATCTTGTTGCCATAGGACTTCAGGAAGGACTCCATAACCTCCTGGCCCTTCTGACGGGTGAACTCGCCGGTCTGGGAAGCCAGGATGTTGAACTTATCCTTGTCAGGGGAAACTGCCATTGCATCGTTAAAGCCCTTGGTACGGCCCAGAGCTGCGGTAGAGCCTACAGTGCCCTCCAATACAACGATATTCAGCTGCTGACCGCCATCACGAGGCTTAAGCTGCTTCTCGTTGGCATACTTTGCCAGCCACTCAAAACCCTTTTCACCCTCGGTAATCATGTTGGTACCGATTTTTGCCACATACAGGGAATCATCCTCTACCTTCAGGTCACGGTCAACGATGATTACAGGAATCTTGGCATCCTTTGCCTCTTTCAGAACGGTATCCCAGCCAGTCTCAACGATTGGCACGAAGGCAATAACGTCAACGCCCTGAGCAATGAAGGAGCGGATAGCCTTAATCTGATTTTCCTGCTTCTGCTGGGCATCAGAGAACTGCAGGTCAATACCTGCTGCCTTGGCTGCTTCCTTTACTGACTCGGTGTTGGCAGTACGCCACTCAGACTCGGCACCAATCTGGGAAAATCCCATAGTAATCTTCTTGTCACCATCAGCCTTCTTTTCATCACCGCCACCGCAGCCTACAGCCAGCAGTAGCATCATCATAGAGATAACCAACGCTATTATCTTCTTCATTAAAAACCTCTCCTTTTCACTAAGCGTCTTTCACACAACCCTCATGTCATCCGCCATCCCCTATGGCGGATAAATTTCCTTCATACCCTCCTCTTTTTTTAATCCGCACCCCTGATACGAAAGCCCCCTTGCTGCCTCCTGTCCGGTCATGCATAAAGAAAAAGATTCTGAAAATACACCATTTTTTTAGTATTTCCTCACCTCACATCTTCGTTATCTGTATAATACTCCATTTTAAATAGCTTGTCAATAACTTTTTGTGTCCGTGCACATTTTATTTTTGTAAGATTTTGAACAAAACTGTGCCATCGTGCACAGTTTGCTGGAAGCCCTTTTTCCATGCTATATCAGGTGAAAATGGCATGCAGACCTTCCTACCGGTATCAGGGGATTTTCATAGCATGAAAACCATTTCAGTTTTCACTATTTTTTTTGACTACCCTGCCTTCCCCGTGGTATAGTCAGAGTAGGAGATTTTTTCGACATTAAAGGCAAAAGAGGGGATTCTTTATGGCAGAAATCACAAAATCTGAATTTGGCAGGCTGCAAAACGGCAGCATGGTTTATCTCTACAGGCTGAAAAATAGCAGCGGCGCCAGTGCCGGCATCATTACCTACGGTGCGAGACTCCAGAGCTTCCTGGTGCCTGACAAAAATGGCAAAATGCAGGATATTGTGCGAGGCTTTGACGATGCCGCAGGCTACGAAACCGAAGCCTTTTACATGGGTGCCATCGTAGGACGCCACGCCAACCGCATCCAGCATGCCAGGGTTACTATAAATGGCGTGGATTATCAGCTGGAGGCAAATGACGGGCCGCGTCAGACCAACAGCCTTCACAGCGGCAGCAGGGGCTTTCACTGCCAACTGTGGGGCGCAAAGGAGCAGGAAGGGAAGCTGGTACTGAGCTATTTCAGCCCGGACGGGGATGGCGGCTTTCCGGGCAATTTCAAGGTGCGTGTTACCTACGAGCTGACGGAGGACAATGCATTGCGGATTTCCTATGAAGCCAGCTCCGATGCAGATACCATCTGCAACCTGACCAACCACAGCTATTTCAACCTGAACGGCTGCCAGGATGACAGCATCCTTGACCACCGGCTGCAGATTTTTGCTGATAGCCTGACAGAAGCCGATGCAGAGTCCCTGCCAAACGGCAAAATCTACCAGGCGGCAGGCACCCCTATGGATTTTCGCCAGCTGACTGCCATCGGTGAGCGCATTGATGACGGCTTCCAGCAGCTGCAGTGGGGTGCAGGCTACGACCACAACTGGATTCTCAGCGACAAAAAGGAAAGCAGCCTTCACAAAGCCGCCTACGCAGAAGGTGACAAGAGCGGCATCAGCCTGACTGTCTATACTGACATGCCGGGACTGCAATTCTACAGTGGCAATTTTCTGGACGGTACTCCTGGCAAGGGCGGTATCAGCTACGGCAGGCGCAGCAGCTTCGCCCTGGAAACCCAGTATTATCCGAACTCACCTGCCCATCCGGAATTTCCACAGCCAATCCTGAAGCAGGGTGAAGCATGGAAATCTGTCACCGTTTTTGCAACAGGGACTGTAAAATAAAATCTAGTCAAAAATAAGGGGATATTCCACTACTTATGTCCTCTTATTTTTTTTGTCAAATATGGTAGGATATTATATATAAATGTCTAATACAATATACGATATATACATAGATATTCAGTTAGTATGAAGCTGTATGTAGCACTATGGCAACAAGCAACGTATGTCATTTTATCATTTTGTC
>JAEDOE010000054.1 GCA_016302095.1 Anaerovibrio sp.
ATAGGTTGCATATCGCACGAAATTTCATTACACATCTAACAAGATTTCAACCTTTACTCCGTCACAACAGCAAAGTAAAATTCCCCTAAATTATTTTTAAAATTTATGCTTTACCAGTGTATTGTTAGCAAAATTTATGGTATAATGTCATGGTCAATGGGCAAATCCCTTTGTCCGCTGATTTAAATAATATTCAAACGATGACGATATTTCGTCGGAGGAGGAATATGAGGGAAATTTTATTGACAGGTACCAGGCAGCTGCTGAAGGCACTGGCGGTCTGTACCCTGCTGTGCGCAAGCACCTTGTGGGGCATGGGCAGGCCGGAGCTTTTAGGCGGTTTGATGGCAGGCTATGCCACAGGGCTGGTCTGGTATGGCGTAATGTTTGGCAGGCTGTGGCGCAGCGCGGATATGACTGTGTCTCAGGCAAAGCAGCAGGTTGTGGTAGGAGCCATTTTGCGGCTCTTGCTGATGGGAGCTGTGTTCTGGGCGGCAATTCAGGTGTCCTTTGGGCAGTTTCTTGCTACGGTGGCAGGCTTCGGCATTGTCTATGTGCTGGGCATGGTGCTCCTGATGCTGGCAAACAGGAAGCTTTTTCGCCAATAAAATGTCATGAAATTTCGAGGGGTGTGACAGTCGCTGCCCTGCAAGACAGCGAACTGCACCGCAAAGGAGGTAGAGGTATATGCACGAAATTGGTGTTCGCGAAACAGTGCAGTTTGCCGGCTTTACCTTCAATTGGGAAACTTTGGTGATGACCTGGATTACCATGGCAATCGTTATTTTGATTGCTTTTTTGGCATCCAGGAGTCTCAAGCTGGTGCCGACAGGCGCCCAGAATGTAGTTGAGATGCTCATCGTCTGGCTCCGCGAGCAGGTACACAACAACCTGGGAACCAGAGGCGATTTTTTGACGCCTTTGATCGTTACCCTGTTCCTGTTCCTGGTGATTTCCAACTGGCTTGGTCTGGTGCCTAGAATGGCATCACCGACAAATGACCTGAACACCACACTGGGGCTTGCTCTGCTGATGGTACTCATTGTCCATGTTCTCGGTATCTACATGAAGGGAATGCACTACATCAAGCATTTCTTCCAGCCGGTAGCGCCTTTCGTGGTCATCAATGCCATCGAGGAGGTAGCAAAGCCTATCACCCTGTCCTTCCGTCTATTCGGCAACATCATGGCAGGTGAGATTCTCATCATCATCCTGCTGAAGCTGGTGCCGATCTGGATGCCGATACCATCTGTAGTATGGCTGGCCTTCAGTATCTTTATCGGCGGAGTTCAGGCATTCATCTTCACCAGCCTGTCCCTGGCATACTTAGCCAACGCGGTCAAGGAAAGTGAAGAATAGTAGTTCTTATCTTATTTATTATTCATGATTTACTAGAGGAGGATTTTTCTAATGGAAAACGCAATTATGGTAGCAGCCGCTCTGCTGGGCGCAGGTATTACTATGGGTTTGGCAGCAATTGGTGCCGGTCTCGGCGATAGCCTTGTAGCAAGCAAGTTCATCGAGGGCCTGACTCGTCAGCCTGAGGCAAAGAACGTACTGTTCACCAACACCCTGATTTCTATCGGTCTGGTAGAGTCCATGGCAATTATCGCAACCGTTATTGCCCTGATCATGCTCTTTGCAAATCCACTCATCAAATAAGAAAGCTATTTGTGGTGTGATTTTTAGAGGAGGCAATAGAATTGATAGATATTAATGCAACACTGGTTGCTCAGATGCTGAACTTCTTGATTCTGGTTGTCGTTCTCCGTTTGGTTGCCTACAAGCCGATTGTAAAGATGCTGGAGGAACGCTCCCAGCGTATTGCCGGCAGCATCAAAAAAGCTGATGAGGATGCAGCAGCTGCCGAAGCTACCCTGAAGGAGTACAAGGCACAGCTTGCCACCGCACGCACCAAGGCCCAGGAAATTATGGACAAGGCCGAGAAGCGCGCCCAGGACGAGCATGCTGAGAAAATCCAGGCAACTCAGGCTGAAATCAAGCAGATGAAGGATAACGCCAAGGCAGAGATGCAGCGTGAGCGTGCCCAGGCTGTGGAGGTATTGAAGGGGCAGATGGTAGCCCTGTCAATGGCCGCAGCTCAGAAGATTGTTTCCAAGAATATGGATGCTGCTGAAAACGAAGCTCTTGTCAGCGAATTCATTGAACAGCTGGACAAGAACAAGATTGGTGATTTGCCATGCTAAATATACAGCTTGCCCGTAAATACGGGATGGCAATTTTTGAGATTGCCCAAGACGAAAAGAAGCTTGAGAAATACGGCAAGGAGCTTGACGAGGTAAGCCAGGCTGTTTTTTCCCAGGCTGAACTGAAGGACTTCCTGACAAATCCGCAGATACAGCCCCAGGACAAGAAAGAGGTGCTCCTGAAGCTCCTCAAGTCCCAGGTTTCACCTTTGATGATGAACTTTCTGCTTCTGCTGGTTGACAAGCGCCGCATGGGGCTGCTAGAGGCCATTAACGACTGCTATCAGGAGCTGTCCAACAAGGCACAGGGTATCATCATTGCCGATGTTACCACTGCTTATGACCTGAAGGCAGAGCTGAAGGCTCGCCTGAGCAGCAAGCTGGAGTCCGTAACCGGCAAAAAGGTTGCGCTCCGTACCCACAATGACAAGTCCATCATTGGCGGCATTGTGGTAAAAATCGGTGATACCCGCATTGACGGCAGTGTTGCCGGCCGCTTGCAGGCTCTCAAGGCTGAATTAATGGCAAGTAATTGATAAAATTGGGGTGACAGCGAAGTATGAAAATGAATCCGGAAGAAATAACTGCCATCATCAAGGATCAGATCAAGAATTATGCTGTTGATCTGAATGTTGATGAGGTTGGCACTGTTATCGAAATCGGTGACGGCATCGCCCATATCCACGGCCTGAACAAGGCTATGGCAGGTGAGCTGCTGGATTTTGGTAACAATATATATGGCCTGGTTCTGAACCTGGAGCAGGATAACGTCGGTGCCGTTATTCTCGGTGGCGAGACCGAGATTAAGGAAGGTGCCGAGGTAAAGAGAACCGGCACTATCATGCAGGTTCCAGTAGGCGAGGCTATGATTGGCCGCGTTGTAGATGCCCTGGGCCGTCCTATTGATGGCAAGGGACCTATCAACACTACGGAAACCCGTCCTGTAGAGTTCAACGCTCCTGGTATTGCAGACAGAAAGTCTGTACATGAGCCTCTGCAGACCGGCATCAAGGCACTGGATGCCCTGGTACCAATCGGCCGCGGCCAGCGCGAGCTGATTATCGGTGACCGCGGTACTGGTAAGACTGCGATTGCTGTAGATACCATTCTGAACCAGAAGGGCCAGAACTGTATCTGCATTTATGTGGCTATCGGTCAGAAGGCTTCTACCGTAGCCCGTGTAGTAAAGACTCTTGAGGATGCAGGTGCCATGGAGTATTCCATCGTGGTAGCTGCTACCGCTGCTGAGTCTGCGCCTTTGCAGTACCTGGCTCCTTATGCCGGTGTTGCCATGGCTGAGTATTTCATGTACAAGAAGAACGAGCAGGGCCAGGGCGGTCACTGCCTCTGCGTATATGATGACCTGACCAAGCACGCAGCTGCATACCGTGCTATGTCCCTGCTGCTCCGCAGGCCGCCAGGACGTGAGGCATATCCGGGCGATGTATTCTATTTGCATTCCCGTCTTTTGGAGCGCGCTGCAAAGCTGTCTGATGACCTGGGGGCAGGCTCTATTACTGCCCTGCCAATCATCGAGACTTTGGCAGGCGACCTTTCCGCCTATATTCCGACCAACGTAATTTCTATTACTGATGGCCAGATCATGCTGGAAACTGATGCTTTCTATTCCGGTATCCGTCCTGCTATCAGCGTAGGCCTTTCCGTATCCCGTGTAGGTGGTTCTGCCCAGATTAAGGCCATGAAGCAGGTTGCAGGTACCATGCGCCTGGATTTGGCACAGTACCGCGAGCTGGCAGCTTTCTCCCAGTTTGCATCCGACCTGGATGCCGCTACCAAGGCACAGCTGGACCGCGGTGTCCGCATGGTTGAGACCTTGAAGCAGGCCCAGTATTCCCCTATGTCCGTTGAGGACCAGGTACTGGTAATCTTCACGGCTGTTCGTGGCTACCTGACCGATATTCCTGTGGAGAAGGTTGTTACCTTCCAGACAGACTATATCAAGTTCATGCACAACGAGCATCCTGAGATTGGTGCGAAGATTGCGGAGCAGAAGAAGCTGGATGATGCTTTGGAAGCCGCTATTTCCAAGTCTATTGAGGAATTTAAGGAAACCGTAACATATAAAATGGCATAAGGCAGCGAGGTGATTTTATTTGGCTAGTTTACAGGATATACGCCGTCGTATCAAGAGCGTAAAGAGTATTCAGCAAATCACAAATGCTATGAACATGGTAGCAACCTCCCGTTTGCGCCGCGCAAAGGAGGCGGCTGTTGCCAACAAGCCTTATGCAGATAAAATGGCACAGGTAGTATCGGATATTGCCGCCAATGCCGGGGATTTTTCCCATCCGCTGCTGGAGAAGCGTACCGAGGGCAAGCGCCTCATCCTGGTGCTGGCTTCCGACAAGGGACTGGCTGGCGCCTATGCCAGCAATGCCTTCAAGGAGGCTGTGGCGCAGGTGGAGGACAAGGCATCTACGGAGATTGTTGCCGTAGGCCGCAAGACGGATACCTTCTTCAGAAATCGCGACTATGATGTGGTGAAGTCCTATGCAGGCATCAGCGAGCGTCCTTCCTACGAGAATGCCAAGGAGATTGCCAATGACCTTATCAGCCGCTTTGCTGATGGCGAGGTCAAGGAAATCTACATGGTATATACCCGTTTTGTGTCGGCTATCAGCTGCGTGCCGGAAACCGTCAAGCTCCTGCCTTTCAGTGATTTGGCAGGGGAGGGCAGCTCCCATGCAGAGTACATCTATGAGCCAAGTGCCGCCGAGGTGCTGGGCTTCATGCTGCCGCAGTATCTGGTTACTACAATCTATGCCGCTCTTTTGCAGTCAGCAGCCAGCGAGCTCAGTTCCCGCATGAACGCTATGAGCAACGCTACTGACAACGCACAGGAGCTTATCGCAAAACTTGATTTGCATTATAACAAAGTTCGTCAGGCCAACATTACCCGCGAGATTACTGAAATCGTGGGTGGTGCTGAGGCACTGAAATAAGGGGGTTTACCATTGGCAAAGGGTAAAGTCGTACAGGTAATCGGACCTGTCGTAGATATTGAATTTCCAGCAGGCCAGCTGCCGGAAATCCTCAATGCAGTTACAATCCAGGGTAAAGCCGGCGATGTGAATATTGACTTGGTAGTAGAGGTTATGCAGCATCTGGGTGACTCCGTTACCCGCTGCATCGCCATGAGCTCTACTGATGGTCTTACACGCGGTATGGAGGCTGTTGATACCGGCGCGCCTATCAAGGTGCCGGTTGGTGACGCCTGCCTTGGTCGAGTATTTAATATTCTTGGTCAGACTGTTGACCACAATCCTGCCCCTGTTGGCAACGAGGAGTTCTGGCCGATTCATCGTCCTGCTCCGAAGTTCGATGAGCAGGAAACTTCCACCCAGATTCTGGAGACCGGCATCAAGGTCGTTGACCTGATTGCGCCGTACTCCCGCGGTGGTAAAATCGGTCTGTTCGGCGGTGCCGGTGTAGGCAAGACCGTACTTATCATGGAGCTTATCCATAACATCGCTACCCAGCACGGCGGTTATTCCGTATTTGCCGGTGTAGGCGAGCGTACCCGTGAGGGTAATGACCTGTGGTCCGAGATGACCGAGTCCGGCGTTATCGACAAGACTGCGCTGGTATACGGTCAGATGAACGAGCCGCCAGGAGCCCGTATGCGCGTGGCACTGACCGGCCTGACCATGGCTGAGTATTTCCGCGATGTGCAGGGCCAGGACGTGCTGCTGTTCATCGATAACATTTTCCGTTTCATTCAGGCAGGTTCCGAGGTATCTGCACTGCTGGGACGTATGCCTTCCGCAGTAGGTTATCAGCCTACCCTGACCACCGATATCGGTGCGCTGCAGGAGCGTATTACCTCCACCAAGAAGGGTTCCATCACTTCCGTACAGGCCGTATATGTGCCGGCGGATGACCTGACTGACCCTGCACCTGCCGGAACATTTACCCATCTGGATGCAACCACGGTACTTTCCCGTCAGATTGCCGAGCTGGGTATTTATCCTGCTGTGGACCCGCTGGACTCCACCTCCCGTATCCTGGACCCGAATGTTATCGGTCAGGAGCACTATGAGGTAGCCCGCGGCGTGCAGGCTGTGCTGCAGAAGTACAAGGAGCTGCAGGATATCATCGCTATTCTGGGTATGGAGGAGCTGTCCGACGAGGATAAGCTGACTGTTGCCCGTGCCAGAAAGATTCAGCGTTTCCTGTCCCAGCCGTTTGCCGTAGCAGAGGTATTTACCGGCACTCCTGGTAAGTATGTAGAGCTGCGTGACACCATCCGCGGCTTCAAGGAAATTCTCGAGGGCAAGTATGATGACCTGCCGGAGGCTGCCTTCTACATGGTTGGCGGCATCGAGGAAGTTATTGCAAAGGCGGAGCAGCTGAAGAAGGAGGGCTAATCAATGGCTACTATCAAGCTAGAGATTGTATCTCCTGACAAGGTTGTTTACTCAGCCGATATAAATATGCTGATTGTCCGTTCCACAGCTGGTGAGCTGGGCATCCTGCCTCATCATGCGCCGCTGGTAACAGGCCTGGTGCCTCATGCCATGCGTGTCAAGATTGGCAGCACCGAGTCCCTGATTGCCGTGGCTGGCGGCTTTATGGAGGTGCAGCCGGAGAAGATTACCGTGCTGGCTTCTGCTGCCGAGCTGCCTGTGGAGATTGATGTGCTGAGGGCACAGCAGGCTTATGACCGTGCCAGGAAGCGCCTGGAGGAGTTCAAGAATTGCACTTCTTCTGCTGAGTGCCCTGTGGACGGCAAGCGGGCCGAGGCTGCCCTGCACCGCGCTATGGCTCGTCTGGCTGCCTCCGGCAACCCGGTGGCATAACGGTACATAATGCAAAAAAATAGGCTATTTCAGCCTATAATATAGCAGTTAAGTCGCAGTACGGAAGCATGATGCTCCCATACTGCGACTTTTTAAATTTCAGTTTGTCGTAGTGGGTGTATGATACTTCGGGAACATTAACGAGATG